>JAYWAC010000324.1:0-8408 GCA_043782755.1 Pseudomonadota bacterium
AAGGCGACCTTCGCGCACAATCCTTTGCGTTCAGATCTCTATCTCGCCACCGCATAAGCCGACTTAGCGCAATCACGGCCTCGTTTGGCCGCTTACCGAACAAATCACGCACGCGTGCCGCGCCGACGCCAACGAACATCTCGACGAATTCCGAACCGGAGATGGAGAAGAACGGCACGCCCGCCTGGCCTGCCACGGCGCGCGCCAGCAAGGTCTTGCCTGTGCCAGGCGGACCGACCAGCAAGACGCCCTTGGGAATGCGCGCACCGAGACGCCCGTATTCGATGGGTGCTTTCAGGAAGTCGACCACTTCGCGCAGTTCGACTTTGGCTTCATCGACGCCGGCCACATCGTCAAAGCTGACGCCGGTGGCGGTTTCGACATAGACCTTGGCGTGGGACTTGCCGATGGACATGAGCCCGCCCAGACCCTGCTTGTCGGCCATGCGCCGAATGAGGAACATCCATACCACCACGAAGAACACCGTCGGCAGCAGCCAGCCCATCAGATCGCGCAACCAGCTCGACTCAACCACGCCTGTGAACTTCACACCATACTGCGCGAGATGTTCGGCAAAGGACGGTTCGACGCGGGTGGTGATGAAGCGCTCACGGCCATCGTTGAGCGGCTGTTTGAGGCGCCCCTCGACGGTTTGACCGCGTATCTCGAGGTCGGCAATGCGCCCATCACGCAGGTATTTCTCGAACTCGCTGTAGGGCAAGGGCTCGACTTGGGAATACTCCACCCACCACGCATGGAAGCTCACGACCAGGAGGATGGCGAACAGGGCGTAGCTGACGTTGATCTGGTGGGTCTTGTGCATGGTGGTCGCCATCGAGGAACAGCCCGCACCTTAGCGCCCGGCGATAGGGCGCGACAATGCGCGTCGCTAGTCTGCCCGCCGCTGCGACAAATTCGCATAGTCGTCGCAGGGCCGGCGAGATCGGATAGCATCCGTCGCAGCGTTCAACTCTCGTTCCAATCCTTAAGGAGCCCGCCATGCGAGCCGTCGTCATGCGCAACAACCGACTTGCCGTTGAGGACTTGCCGATACCCGATCCCGGTCCAGGCGAGGTGCTGGTCAAAACCCTCGCCTGTGGCATCTGCGGATCAGATCTGCATGCCTTGAAACATACCCGTGAACTGGTGGAGGGCGCCGCGCGCTCGGGCGGGCCGTTCATCATGGACCTCGAACGCGAGGTAGTGATGGGCCATGAGTTCTGCGCCGAGATCATCGACTACGGTGCCGACACGCCGCGTGATTTCGCGAGCGGCGCGCGGGTGTGCGCGATGCCGGTGATGATTCGTGGCAGCACGTTTGAAACCATCGGTTATTCCAATATTCATCCGGGTGGCTATGGTGAATACATGCGTTTGTCGGCGCCTCTGCTGTTGCCCGTGCCGAATGGACTCTCGACCGAACACGCGACGCTCACCGAACCGATGGCTGTCGGTGTACACGCGGTGGCGAAGGCGCGTCTGGAGGCCGATGATGTGCCGCTCGTGATCGGCTGCGGGCCGGTAGGATTGGCGGTCATCGCCGCGCTCAAGCTGGCTCGTGTGGCGCCCATCGTTGCGGTGGACTATTCGGCGCGACGCCGTGAACTGGCCGTCGCGATGGGTGCCGACGTGGTGGTCGATCCGGGTATCGACTCGCCCTACCAAAGTTGGCGCGAGGCCGCTGTGTGGCGCGATCTCAGCCGTGCGCCGGCGCAGCCATCGTGGGTGCCTGGTCCGCCATTGCGGCCGGCGGTGATGTTTGAATGCGTGGGTGTGCCGGGCGTGATCGAACAGATCATGGTCGGCGCACCGCCGGCCACGCGCATCGTGGTGGTGGGCGTGTGTATGCAACGCGACAGCTTCGAGCCGATGTTCGGCATCAACAAGGAATTGAACCTGCAGTTCGTGCTCGGCTACACCGGCGAAGAGTTTGCCGCGACGCTCACCCATATCGCCGAAGGTAGGCTGCCGGTCGCGCCCCTCATCACCGGCAAGGTCGGTGTCGATGGTGTGGCGGCAGCCTTCGAGGCATTGGCTTCACCCGACACCCACGCCAAGATCCTGGTCGAACCCTGGCATGCCTGAGGCCGTTACGCCCGCCGCAGGACCGCCGGCGGGCGAGGGCGGCAAGCTCTATTTGCGCGTGTTGGTCGCGGTCGCGGCCGGTGCCCTGTTCGGCCATCTCGATCCGCAGCACGCGGTGGCCTTGAAGCCGCTCGGCGACGCCTTCATTGCGTTGGTGAAAATGTTGATCGGCCCGATAGTGTTCTGCACCGTCGTGCTCGGCATTACTGGGTCCGGCGATATGCGCAAGGTCGGGCGGGTCGGCGCGCGTGCGCTGATCTATTTCGAAGTGGTATCGACCATCGCGCTCGCGCTCGGACTTGTGGTCATGCATGTGCTGCGGCCCGGTGACGGTTTCCACATCGACCCGGCCACGCTCGATGCCAAGGCGGTCGCCCACTACAGCCAGGCGGCCGCTGAGCAGAGCACCACCGATTTCTTCCTGCACATCATTCCGCGCAGCTTTCTCGACGCTTTTACAGGGTCCGGCGATCTATTGCAGGTGTTGCTGCTGGCGCTATTGTTCGGCGCCGCGCTGCTCACAATTGGTGCCGCGCGCGAGACTTTGCAGACTTTCATCGCCGCGCTCGCGCAAGCCCTGTTCGCGATGATGAACATCATCATGAAGCTCGCGCCGCTCGGTGCCGCTGGCGCGATGGCCTTCACCGTCGGCAATTACGGCATCGGCGCCTTGAAGCCGCTGGCGGCCTTGATGGGCAGCTTCTATCTGACCTGCGTGCTGTTCGTGGTCGGGGTGCTGGGCACTATCGCCGCGCTGACCGGTTTCAGCATTCTGCGCTTCGTGGCGTACATCAAGGACGAACTCTTGACGGTGCTCGGCACGTCGTCCTCCGAGACCGCGCTGGTGCCCTTGATGAACAAGCTTGAGAGCCTCGGCTGCGGGCGCGCGGTGGTCGGGCTGGTGGTACCGTCGGGTTATTCTTTCAATCTCGATGGCACTAATATTTATCTCACCATGGCGGCGCTGTTCGTCGCTCAGGCGCTCGATATCGATCTGACGCTGCGCCAGGAACTCACCCTGCTCGGTGTGGCGATGCTGACCTCCAAGGGCGCCTCGGGCGTGACCGGCGCGGGCTTCATCACCCTCGCCGCGACGCTGGCCGTGGTGCCGACCATTCCGGTTGCCGGCCTCGCCTTGATCCTAGGCATTGATCGCTTCATGTCCGAGGCGCGCGCGCTGACCAATTTCATCGGCAACGGCGTGGCGACCGTGGTGGTGTCGCATTGGGAGGGGGAGCTGGACCGTCAACGCATGGATGAGGTCCTGCGCCGCGCTTGAGAGACCGTCGGCGCTTGGCACAGCCGCACTCGCGATGCCATGATCCGCGCCCCGGTCATCCGACCTCACAAGCTCTGGAATCCCCATGCAAATCGGATCTCTCATCCGCCGCGCGGCGCTCTATTACGGCGATACCACTTGCCTGACCGAAGGCCAGCGTGACGTCAGCTTTCGTGAATTCGATCGGCTGACCGACGTCATCGGCAATGCACTTTTGGCGCGCGGCCTTACCAGCGGCGATCGCGTCGGTGTGCTGCTGCCGAACAGCATCGAATGTTTGGTGGCCTATTACGCGCTGGCCAAGGCCGGTCTGGTGCGGGTCGGTCTCAACACCCGTGAGACGCTGCACAACCATTGCTACAAGCTCGCCGACAGCGGCAGCCGCGCTGTCATCCACGATGACATCGCCGGCCTCGAGACTGAGATTCAAATTGGCAGCGCTGAATTCGCCGCCATGTTCCAGCATGCCGATGCCAGCCCTTGTGCGGTCGATCGCGCGCTCGATGCGCCGCTGCGCTTGGGCTATACCGGCGGCACTACCGGCAAGGCCAAGGCCGTGACCCTCACCACCCGTGGCGAACTGGCCGAATTGTCAGCGTTCTTGATGGACCTCGTACCCGATCTCGAAGCGGGCAACACTTTCCTGCATGCTGCACCCATTGCCCATGCTTCGGGTGCGTTCTTTCTGCCGGCTATCGCGCGCGGTGTGCGTTCTCTGGTGATGAAGAAGTTCGACGCCGCTGAATTCATCGCGCTGGCGAGCCGTGAGAAGGCCAGCCACACCTTCCTGGTGCCGACCATGCTGGCGATGATTCTCGAACAAGCGGAACTCGACGGCGCGCAGTTCGCCTTGCGTAAGATTTCCTATGGCGCGTCGCCGATTGCGCCCAGTCTCTTGAACCGCGCCGAGGCGCGCTTCGGTCGCATCTTCGCGCAGTGCTATGGCCAGGCCGAGAGCCCGATGGTGATCACTTGCCTGAAACCCGAGGATCATCATCGCGTCGGTTCCTGCGGACGGCCTTTCACCTTCGTTGAATGCGCAGTGTTCGATGATGACGATAAGCAGCTGCCGCCCGGCGAAGTGGGCGAGATCGTGTGCCGTGGGCCACAGACCATGGCCTATTACTGGAATCGTCCCGAGGCCACCGAGCAGGCGTTCCGCAGCGGCTGGTTGCATACCGGCGACGTCGGTTACATGGACGACGACGGTTTCTACTACCTCGTCGATCGTAAGAATGACATGCTGATCTCGGGCGGCTACAACGTCTATCCGCGTGAAGTGGAAGATGTGTTGATGGCCTTTGAGGGTGTGGTCGAAGCAGCGGTGGTCGGTTTGCCCGATGAGAAGTGGGGCGACATGGTGTATGCGGTGGTGGCTGGCCGTCCGAACCTCGACCTCGAAGCGCTCAACCAGCACGCGCGCGACAAACTGGCTAACTACAAGCGACCCAAAGGCATCAGTGTGTGGTCGGAGTTGCCGAAGAGTGCGGCTAACAAGATCCTGCGACGCGAAGTGCGCGATCGTTTGTTGGCGGACAAGAAGTAGTTCGTGCGCCGAACCATGGGTCATCTTGTGGAGAGCACGTCGTGAACGGTGCGTTTGTCAGTCATGCCGGTGCTGCCGAATTTGCATCAGCGGTGTTGGAAAGATCCCATGAGCAGGCAGTGCTGGTGGATTTCTGGGCGGGCTGGTGCGCGCCCTGCCGGCAACTCGCGCCGGTGCTGGAGGATCTCGCCACGCGCCTCGACGGTGCGCTGGCGGTGGTCAAGGTCGATACCGACGCCGAGCAGGAACTCGCGGCGCGATACGGCGTGCGCAGCCTGCCAACCTTGATGGTGTTCCGTGGTGGCGAGGTCGTCGCGCAGGCGGTCGGCGCACAGCCGCTTGCGGCGCTCGAACGTCTGGTCAAACCCCATCTGGCGCGCGTCACTGATGGAACGATCGCGGCCGCCCACGCTGCGCTTGGTCTGGGAGATCTGTTAACAGCGGTCGCCGAACTGGAACGTGCGCACACCATCGACGCCACCGACTATCGCGTTCAACTGGCGCTCGCCGAGCTGTATCTCAATCAAGGGCGTATCGATGAGGCGCGCGCGTTGCTCGCCGAACTACCGGCCAATCTACAAGTGGGCGATGAGATCGCGCCACTCAAGGCGCGCATGAGTCTGGCCGATGCGGCCGCTGTGGCGGTCGGCGACGATGAGGTGGCAGTCAGCTATCGCACGGCAGTGCAGACAGCGGTCGGTGGCGATTTCGAGGGGGCGGTCGAAGCCTTGCTCGCGATGTTGCCGCATCTGCGTAGTTGGCAGGACGGCGCGGTACGCAAGACGCTGGTCGATATTTTCAAGGTGCTGGGTGCCGACGAGCGCGTGAAGGGCTGGCGCACGCGTATGGCGCGGAGTTTGAATTAATCTGTAGGTGCGAATAAATTCGCACCTACAAGAAGCCAAAAGGGCGGCAAGGGTGCCGAGCTAAACCAGCATCAATTCGGCCAGTGCATCCCGTTCCTGCTTCTCAAACCCCAACCACTGCCCGAGATAATTCTCGAAACTCCCGCAGCGTTCATCGATGGCATCGAGCGCCGACTGGAGAAACTCCGGCGGCGCGGCCATGACAGTGGCGATGGCTTCGCGGCTGGCCTTAGGCCCGAACATGTCTATCGGTTGCCAGTCGCCATTGCTCAGCAGGTAATCGTCGAACACGACCTCACGCGGCACATCCAAGGCTAGTAGCAGAAAGGCGACCAGCAGGCCAGTGCGATCCTTGCCGCTGGTGCAATGAACCAGATGAGGCGCGCTGCCGGGGCTGATGATGTGATGCATGACATCGCGAAATTCAGCGACGTGTTCAAAGGGCATGCGTGCGTAGTTGGCGCGCATCAGCGCCGCCGCTTCTTCTGCACCCACGCCGCGGATGTTGATGGCATGGAATAGCGCGTCGGTGCCCTTGGGATAGAAGCCACGAAAGTAGAAGCCAGGCGGATTGTCGACTGGCACGCGGTCCGGTGCGCGTTCCCGTTCTTCGTCGTAGCGCAGGTCGATGATGGTGCGCAGGCGCAGCTCGGCGAGACGAGTGAGATCTTGTTCGCTCAGGCGCGACAAGCCGTCGGCGCGTATCACGACACCGAAGCGCGTAGTCGCGCTGTGGAGTGTAGGCAGACCGCCGAGGTCGCGCACGTTGCGCGCGCCGTCAAAGCGCAGGATGCGTTGTTGGTGGTTGGTGCTCATGGCACGATTCTATCGTCATTCGTACCGGACTGATCGCGCATGGTTCGGCTGCTGAAATATCGATCTGGCATTTACACCCTATTCGGTAAGCAAGCTTATGACCTCTTCATTACCGTCCTATCTCGGCCCCGGCGATCTCGATCCCTGGCGTATGTTTCTCGAACAGATCGAGCGCGTCACGCCCCATCTCGGCGCGGCGGCGGCGCAGGCTTTTAGCGGAGCAGGGACGGTGGGGCCGTCAAGCGGCGCCTTCCACTGCGCATAACCAGCCGCGCACAGATTGCCTGCAAGATGTGGAACAGCGTATCGTCGGGTCAGCCTGCGTCGAACAATTTTGGCGAGTGCGCCTATCGCTGTGAGTCCTCGCCGACGCGCTCAGATCTGACTGCGTAGATCATCATCCTCACCCACGATAAGGACAGGCCAGCATGCCAACCCCGCTTCCCGATCTTATTGCGACCTACTGGACGATTGCCGGCAATGTCCTGCCTTTGAGTTCGCCGGAGCAAGAGGCGAGCGCTATCGATTTCCGCACGCGCGTCGAGGCCGCGCACCGTGCAGGCTACCGTGGTATCGGGCTGATGCACTCCGATCTAGTTAAGGTCCGCCGCAACTACGACTTTGCCACCATGCGCACCATTCTTGCCGACCACAACATGGTCCATGTCGAACTCGAATTCCTGGTCGGCTGGTTGGAGGACGACCCGACAGGCACGGCCGTACTCGATGACCTGTGCGAGGCTGCCACAGCGCTAGGCGCACGCCATCTCAAGGCCGGTCCGGACATGCAGGCCAAGATCTGGCCACTCGACCATATGGTCACGCGGTTCAGTGCCTTGTGCGACCGCGCGCGTCAGGCCGGCACCGCCATCGCGCTGGAGATCATGCCGTGGACCAACCTGCGCACCATTGACGAAGGCCTGGCGGTAGTGGCCGGCGCCGACGCTGCCAACGGTGGACTATTGCTCGACATCTGGCACCTCGCGCGCGCTGGCCTTCCCTATAGCGACATCGCCAAAATCCCGATCCGCTACCTGCGGCATGTTGAACTCGATGACGCCGACGCCGAAGTGGTTGGAACGCTGCTCGAAGATACGCTCGACCGCCGGCGCCTCTGCGGCACTGGCGCACTCGACGTGCCGGCATTTGTACGGGCCGTGCAGGCGGTGGGCTATACCGGACCCTACGGCGTCGAAATCATTTCCCGGGAGCACCGTCGACGCCCGCTGGATGAGGCCGCGCGGCTATCATTCGACAGCGCACGGGCGCAGTTCCCGAGCTTGAGGTGAAAGCAGCGGGGCGATGCCGAAACTTGGCGTGTGGGGACTGGAGCATGCCTTGAATTTTTCCGTGAAGCCTTAATTTTTCGAGCTACCGCCGAATGGGTTCGCTTGCGCAAATGCCAAGCTCTGAATACCCACGCCTAACCTGATCGATCGCGTCGGCAGCTCCAGTGCTGGCGTCCTTGCCTATCCATTGCGGCGTCATACAACGCGCGCTTGTGTATAGGAAATTTAGCCGCTCTTTTCGGGCTCTTTTCGACGGAGTCGAGCGTCGAGTGCGGAGAAATTGAAAGCTCCTGAAGGACCGATGGCGGTGGCCCCCCGCAGGTAGTCAGACCCGCTTCGCGTCCTTGACTGTTGCGTGAGTTCTCCCTCACGACCCACGCCGGCGTGCGGCTCGAAGGTCACGAGATTCGCACCAGCTTGAAGAAGTTTGCACTGACGTTCGCCGCGCAGCCCGCCGCGCCTGCCCTGACGGGCCATATCAAGGCCCACATCGATCCCGACAAAGCCGTCGCGTTCACCGCGCTCGG
>JAYWAC010000325.1:0-22206 GCA_043782755.1 Pseudomonadota bacterium
CCGGATCCTCGCGCAGGGCCGAGTGCAAGGCCTGGGCGAATCCAGAGGTGTGCGCGCCGATTTCGCGCTGGCTGATCAGGCAATTGTGCCGCGGATGAACGAACTCGATCGGATCCTCAATGGTAAGAATGTGCCCTTTGATCCGCTTGTTGATGTCGTCAATCATCGCCGCCAGCGAGGTGGACTTACCAGAGCCGGTGCCACCCACCAGGATCACAAGTCCGCGCTTGGACATCACGATCTCTTTCAGCACCGCTGGCAAGCCGAGCTTCTCGATGGTCGGCACATCGGTCTCAATGGTACGCAGCACCAGTCCACATGAGCCCTGTTGAATAAAGGCATTGCAGCGGAAGCGGCCGATGCCGGTCGGAGCGATGGCGAAATTACATTCCTTGGTCGCTTCGTATTCCTTGATCTGACGGTCATTCATGACCGCGTAGGCGAGCGCCTTGGTGTTGTCCTGAGTGAGCTTGGTCTTGGAAACCGGGGTGACCTTGCCGTCTATCTTAATGGCGGGCGGGAAGTCGCGGGTGATGAATAGATCAGAGCCTTTCTTCTCGACCATCAGGGTCAAGAGATCGCGCATGTATTTAATAGCTTGGTCGCGTTCCATCTCGCACTCCTGGCATCATGCATGACGCCATAAACCTAGGGCCTTGGCCGTAATGGCTACGGTCTAGAAGTTATCTTTGTTGGCGGCTTTCAGACGGGCTTCCTGACGCGTCACCATGTTCTTCGCGACCAGACTCTGTAGACATTGATCGAGCGTCAGCATGCCGTATTGCTGACCGGTCTGGATCGCGGAATACATCTGCGCAATCTTGTTTTCGCGGATGAGGTTACGGATGGCGGGCGTGCCGATCATGATCTCGTGGGCGGCGATGCGACCGCCGCCGACCTTCTTCAGCAGCGACTGCGAGATGACCGCGCGCAATGATTCGGAAAGCATGGCGCGCACCATGTCTTTTTCTTCGGCCGGGAACACATCGACGATACGGTCGATGGTCTTGGCGGCGGAGCTGGTGTGCAGGGTGCCGAATACCAAATGACCGGTCTCGGCGGCGGACAGCGCGAGGCGGATGGTTTCAAGGTCGCGCATTTCGCCGACCAGGATAACGTCCGGATCTTCGCGCAGCGCCGAGCGCAGCGCTTCGTTGAAGCCCAGCGTGTCGCGATGCACTTCGCGCTGGTTGATGAGGCACTTCTTGGACTGGTGCACAAATTCTATCGGGTCCTCGATGGTGAGGATGTGGCCGTATTCGGTTTCGTTCTTGTGATTGACCATCGCCGCGAGGGTGGTCGATTTGCCGGAGCCGGTCGGGCCGGTCACCAGCACCACGCCACGCGGATAATCGGAAATGCTCTTGAAGATTTCCGGCGCCTTGAGATCTTCCAGCGAAAGGATTTCCGAGGGAATGGTACGGAACACCGCACCGGCGCCACGGTTCTGGTTGAAGGCGTTGACACGGAAGCGGGCGAGGCCGGGGATCTCGAAAGAGAAGTCACATTCGAGGAATTCTTCGTAGTCCTTACGCTGCTTGTCGTTCATGATGTCGTAGACGAGATCATGCACGGTGGTGTGGTCGAGGGCGGGAACGTTGATGCGTCGTACATCGCCGTCGACGCGGATCATAGGCGGCAGACCGGCCGACAGATGCAAGTCGGACGCGCGGTTTTTGACACCGAAAGCTAGCAGCTCACCAATATCCATTAAGCAATCCTCATGGCGCTGTTCATCGACTGGGACTTCCCCGCCCGGTGTGCCTTCCAGCCGTGGCGTGCGTCGCGGCCCGCTCCGGTGCGGCGCCGCTGGGCGATGGTAAAGCCTTCACTGCGCGGCCAAACTTTACCAAGATCTCTCTACACATACCAACGAGGGCGGCCGTGCAAGGCCGTGACATGACGGACATGCATGAGCTGGCACAGGGTCTCGCGCGTTTGCAGGAAACGATTCGTCAATGCGAGGCGCGCCACGATCGCGCACCTGGCGAGGTCGCACTCCTCGCCGTCAGCAAGGGTCATCCGGTCAGCGTCATCGAGAGCGCATTCGCGGCGGGACAGCGCGCATTCGGCGAGAATTACGTCCAGGAAGCGCTGGCGAAAATCGCAGGCCTCGCCGCACTTCCTATCGAGTGGCACTTCATCGGTCCTGTGCAGGGCAATAAAACGGCCGAGGTCGCCGCCAACTTTAGCTGGGTGCATACCATCGATCGCCTACGCATCGCCGCAAGACTGAATAGCCAGCGTCCAGCCGACCTGCCACCCTTGAATGTACTGATCCAGGTCAATGTCAGTGGCGAGGCGAGCAAGCACGGTGTCGCCGCCGATGCTCTGCCGGCGCTCGCGGCGGAAGTGGCTCGCCTGCCGAGACTCAAGCTGCGCGGGCTCATGACGCTACCGGCACCGAGCGCGGATTTCACCGCACAGCACGCGCCGTTTGCGCTATTGGCCAAGCTCGCACGCGACAGCGCAGTGCCTATGGACACGCTCTCGATGGGCACCAGCGATGACTTCGAAGCGGCGATCGCCGAGGGCGCGACCATCGTACGTCTCGGTACTGTGTTGTTTGGGCCGCGTAGTTAAGGTGCGTGATAAGCTCGCAAGGGACATGACAAGACAACACACGATGGAACCTTTGTTTGCCTTCATCGGCGGCGGCAACATGGGCCGCGCCTTGATAGGTGGCCTGATTGCCGGCGGTCATCCGCCGTCCCGTATCCGAGTCGCCGATGCGGACGATGGCTGTCGCACTGCCTGTGCCGAGCGTTATGGCGTGGTAGTGACAGACGACAACCTGGCCGTGTGCAATGACGCCGATGTCGTGGTGCTGGCGGTCAAGCCGCAGCAATTGCGCGATGTATGCCTGGCTTTGGCAGCCATCGCCAGTCCCTCCACCTTGTTCCTTTCGATTGCGGCCGGTATCACCCTTGACCACCTCGAAACCTGGCTGGGTAGCGGTCGCGCGATCGTCCGTGCGATGCCCAATACCCCCGCCCAGATCGGCTGCGGCGCGGCGGCCTTGTGTGGTAACGCGGCCGTGTCTGTGGCCCAGCACGCGCTTGCGAGTCGGCTGCTGGAAGCGGTTGGTGTGGCGGTGTGGCTCGACGATGAGAGTCTTATGGACGCGGTCACGGCACTGTCGGGCAGTGGCCCGGCCTATGTCTTTCTGCTGCTCGAACTGCTGGAACAAGCGGGGCGCGAACTCGGTCTGCCGGCGGGTTTGTCGCGTACCTTGTCAGTCGCGACGGTGGAAGGCGCGGCCCGTCTCGCGCGCGGCTCGGAACACGATCCGGCGACCTTGCGCCGTCAGGTCACCTCGCCCGGTGGCACCACGGAGCAGGCGCTCAAGCATTTCAACGACGCCGATCTCGCCGGCATCGTTAGTGGCGCGCTGACAGCTGCCCGCGATCGCGGCCGCGAACTCGCCGCTCTGGTGCCACGCTGATGGCGAGCGGCTATTTCTCCAATGCCGGGGTGTTCCTGATCGATTCGTTGTTCGGCTTGTATATATGCGCCGTGCTGCTGCGTCTGTTGTTCCAGGTGGTGCGCGCGGACTTCTATAACCCCCTATGTCAGGCCATCGTCACGGTCACCAACCCGGTGCTACGCCCGCTGCGACGCTATATCCCAGCCTTGCTCACCATCGACACGGCGTCGGTGCTGTTGATTCTCACGCTACAGCTGGTGAACACCTATCTGGTGACGCTGGTGGTGGGTGTCACGCCCAAAATCGGCGGGCTGCTGGTGGTGGCCATTGCCGAAGTGGCGAATAAGACGGTGTGGATATTCATGGGTGCGGTGGTCGTGCGGATCGTGCTGAGCTGGGTCGCAGCGGGCGGTTATAACCCGGTGATCGGTATCATCGACGCCTTGAGCGAGCCTTTGCTGCGACCGGCACGGCGTCTGCTGCCGCCTCTCGGGGGCTTGGATTTCTCGGCGATGGTGGTCGTGATCGGTCTCAATCTGTTCCTCATGTTGGCGGTCGCGCCGCTGCGCGATATTGGCTATTCGCTGCTCTGAGGGTGGCCCAAGGTCGGGTACTGATGGCAGGCCGGCGCGCTGATAAATGTCAGACTAAAGTCTGACCCACAATAGGAAGAGCACTTGTGCTCCGTCATCGTCGCCATTGCGACACCGGGCGACAGTTATTAGACTCCGCCCCCAAGCACTACATCTCCAGCCTGCGACGTTCCTCCATGCCCGAACCCAAGCACGCCGACAGTGTCGGCCTGGTGTTTCCGCAGTTCCGGCATTTCGACGAGCCGCTGGCGCTCGATTGCGGCGTCACGCTGCCGTCCTATGACCTCTGTTATGAAACCTATGGCGAGCTGAACGCGGCGCGCGACAACGCTGTCTTGGTCTGCCATGCCCTGTCGGGCGATGCGCATGCGGCGGGTTATCACGACGAGGAGAGCGGCAAACCGGGCTGGTGGGACAATTGCATCGGGCCGGGCAAGCCGCTCGACACCCGGCGCTTCTTCGTCGTCTGTTCAAACAATCTCGGCGGCTGCAATGGTTCGACCGGCCCGCTGGCGGTCAAACCCGCTAGCGACAAACGCTATGGGCCGGACTTTCCCATCGTCACGGTGCGCGACTGGGTGCGCAGTCAGGCGCGGCTCGCCGATGCGCTCGGTGTTCAGCAATGGGCGGCCATCATGGGCGGCAGTCTGGGCGGCATGCAGGTACTGCAATGGACCATCGACTTTCCGGAACGCATACGTCACGCCGTGGTGATCGCCGCCGCGCCCCGGCTGTCGACCCAGAACATCGCCTTCAACGAAGTGGCGCGCCAGGCGATCCGCTCCGATCCTGAATTCCACGAAGGTCATTACGTCGAACAGGGCGTGATACCGGAACGAGGCTTACGCCTCGCGCGCATGGTCGGCCACATCACCTATCTGTCCGACGACGTGCTGCACGCCAAATTCGGCCGCGAGCTGCGCGACGGCAAGATCAATTTCAACTTCGGCGTCGAATTCCAGATCGAATCCTACCTGCGCTACCAGGGGGAATCGTTCGTCAATCGCTTTGACGCCAACACTTATCTGTTGATGACCAAGTCGCTGGATTACTTCGACCCGGCGGCGGAATTCGGCGACGATCTGACGGCGGCGCTGGCCGGTTGTCAGGCCAGTTATCTGGTGATTTCCTTTTCCAGCGACTGGCGTTTCTCGCCCAAGCGATCGCGCGAGATCGTGCGCGCGCTACTCGATAACGATGTCGATGTCTCCTATGTCGACATTGAATCGGAGCTCGGCCACGACTCCTTCCTGTTGCCCATTCCGCACTACCACAAGCTGCTGCGGGCCTATTTCGATCGCGTCAAAACCGGGTCTTGAACATGCAGGGGCTGCGTGCCGAACAGGTCTTGATTGCCGACTGGATTACCGAGGGCAGCCGCGTGCTCGATCTCGGCTGCGGCGATGGCCAGCTGTTGGCCGCGCTTGCCCGCCACAAGGGCGTGACCGGCTACGGCATTGAGATCGACCCGCACAACATCGTGTCCTGTATCGAGCGCGGCGTGAATGTCCTGCATTCCGATCTGGACGCCGGTCTTTCGGAATTTGACGCCGGCTCTTTCGATTTCGTGATCATGACCCAGACCATCCAGGCGATGCGCTTTCCCCATACGCTGATCGACGAAATGCTGCGCATCGGCCGCGAAAGCATCGTGACCTTCCCCAACATGGGTCATTGGAAATGTCGTCTGCAAATCATGCTCGGCAAGATGCCGGTGACCCGCCATCTGCCGAACACTTGGTACGACACGCCCAATATCCACATGTGTACCTTGACTGACTTCGAGGACTTGTGCGCCGCGAAGCATCTTGAAGTGCTGGAACGGGCGGCGGTCGATTCCCAGCATCGTGCGGTGCCGGGCATGGGTTTGTGGCCGAATCTGTTGGCGGAGATCGCGGTGTATCGGATTCGGCGGCGGGGGTAGCTGCGACCATTCGCACATTCATGCCGAGGTTCAGCGCCGAGGCGCGCCGTGGTTATTTCCTGAAATCCTCCAGCGCGCAGTCGTAATCTATCGTCAGCGGCGCGTGATCGGAGAAGCGCTCGTCCTTGTAGATAGCGGCTTTCTTGATCAGCGGTTTCAAGCCCGGCGTGACGACATGATAGTCGATGCGCCACCCGACGTTGTTGTCGCGGGCCGCGCTGCGGTTCGACCACCAAGTGTATTGCTCGGCTTGATTGTTCACGACGCGGAAGGCATCGACATAACCAAGCTGGTCGAAAAGCTGATCGAGCCAGGCCCGTTCCTCGGGCAGGAAACCGGAGTTCTTCTGGTTGGAGCGCCAGTTCTTGATATCGATATTCTTGTGAGCGATGTTCCAATCGCCGCACAGGATAAACTCGCGACCCTCCGTGAGACGCGCTTGGAGCCAAGGCATGAAGCGCGCCATGAAGCGAAACTTGGCCTGTTGCCGTTCCTCGCTGGAAGAACCCGAGGGCAGATAAATGGACGCCACCGATAGGCGTCCGAAGTCAGCCTGCACATAGCGGCCTTCGTTGTCGAATTCGTCCCAGCCGAAACCGGTCGTGACGCGGTCCGGTTTGTGACGGGAGAACAGTGCCACACCGCTATAGCCCTTCTTCTCGGCATCGCAGAAATAGGTATGCCATTTGGCAGGCGCACGGATCGCCTCGCTCAAGTCGCTGAGCTGGGCCTTGGTTTCCTGCATGCACACCATGTCGGCACGCTGACGCGCGAGCCAGTCGTGGAAACCTTTGGCATGGGCGGAACGAATACCGTTCAAGTTGGCACTTATGATGCGCATGGCAAGCTCGCTTTGCATGAGGACGGGGAGCGGGCGGCGGCTGTCAGCGACGCCCCGCGCGCGTATCATAGCGGCAGCCAGACTTAACGCCCATCCGACCCCGAAGCATGCACACCTATCAACGCGAGTTCATCGAGTTTGCCCTGCATCGCGGCGCGTTGCGCTTTGGCCAGTTCACCCTTAAATCGGGGCGTCTGAGCCCCTACTTCTTCAACACCGGCACCTTCGACAGCGGCTCGGCCCTGTCGGATCTCGGGCGTTATTACGCCAACGCCATCATCGCCACCGGCCTTGAGTTCGACCTCTTGTTCGGACCGGCCTACAAAGGCATTCCGCTAGGCGCGGCGATCGCCATTGCCCTCTATCGCGATCATGGGCGCGACCTGCCGTTCTGTTTCAACCGCAAGGAAGCCAAGGACCACGGCGAGGGCGGCACACTCCTCGGCAGTCCACTCAAAGGTCGTGTGCTGGTCGTCGACGACGTGATCTCGGCCGGCACCTCGGTCGGCGAATCCATGCAATTGATCAAGGCGGCCGGCGCGCAAGCGGTGGGCGTGATGATTTCCCTCGATCGCCAGGAACGCGGACGCGGCACCTTGTCAGCGGCGCAGGAAGTGGAACGGGATCACGGCATCCCGGTCGGACGTATCGTCGGTCTGGCCGACATCCTCGATTACCTGCGCGAACAGGGCGGGCATGACAAAGAAATGGCGGCGATCGCCGCCTACCGCGCCGAATACGGCGTTTGAGGAAGAGATACCTGCGGCGTTTCAGGGTCGGGCTCTACGGTCCGATAAACTGGCCGCAAGCGAGCTTCATGGCAGACAGGTGGACTTAGGCATATGGCGCAGAACGTGAAAAAAAGAACGCGGCTGGCAATGGTCGCCCTGCTCGGCACGGTGCTGGTCGCGCCGAGCCCGGCGGCAAATGCCGGCGACGACAGCGGTGGTGGTCGTCACATCAAGTGCTGGCACAACAAGGATGGTGTGCGGGAATGCGGTAACGTCGTGCCGCCGGAATATGCGCAGCAAGGCAGCGAGACCAAGGATCGCTTCGGCGTGACCGTCGGCGAGACCGGCCGCGCCAGAACCATCGAGGAGCTTGAGGCCGAGCGCGCCGCCAACAAGTCCAAAGAGCAGGAGGCCGAGGCGGCCAAGAAACGCGAAGCTCAGGATCGCGTGCTGCTTGATACCTTCGCCACCGAGGACGACATGGTGCTGACCCGCGACGGTCAGGTTGCGCATCTGGACTCGCAGATTCACCTGGTGCAGAGCCACATCGAAAAGCTGCAGAAGAATCTCGATCAGATGATCGAGCGCGCGGCCGAGACCGAGAGGCGCGGCGAGCAGCCCACGGACGAGATGGTCAAGAACATCGACAACGTGCGCAGTCAGATCGTCGACAACCACAAGTTCATCGACACCAAGCGTCGGGAGCAGGATCTCATTCGCGCACGCTTCGAAGCCGACATCACGCGCTTCCGCGAGTTGAAGGGCATCAAGGCGCCGACTGCGGTGGCCGCAACACCGACGCCGGCCGCTGCCACGCCCGCCTCAGCCGCGAGCGCACCGCCATCCACGACGACGACGCCCACCGCAGCGGTCAAGACTAAGTAGGGCTTAGCCGTCCCGCCACCACCGCCAGCAAGAAATTGGCGGTGGTGAGTACCGTGTGGATCTGTCGCTTGCGATTACCCTTCACGTCTATTCGATCAGCGTGCCGACGCCTTCGTCGGTGAACAGTTCGAGCAACACCGCGTGATCGACACGACCATCGACGATGTGCGCGCGGCGCACACCGGCATCGACCGCGTCGAGCGCGGTCTGCACCTTGGGCAGCATGCCGCCCGAGATGGTGCCGTTATCGATGAGTCTGCGGGTGGTCGCGGCGTCGATGTTGTTCAACAAGGTGCCGTCCTCGCCCAGCACGCCGGCGGTATTGGTCAGCAGCATGAGCTTCTCGGCCTGCATGACCGAGGCAATCTTGCCCGCCACCAGGTCGGCGTTGATGTTGAACGATGCGCCGTCGGTGCCAACGCCGATAGGCGCGATGACGGGAATGAAGGCGCCACCTGCAAAAAAATCCAACACGCTGCGATTGATGCCGCTTACTTCGCCGACGAATCCTAAGTCGTGCTTCGGTGCACCGGCACCTGTGCCGAGCTGTCGCGCAATGATCAGCGGGCCGTCCTTGCCAGTCAGACCGACCGCGCGACCACCGCTGTGGTTGATCAGGTTGACGATTTCCTTGTTGACCAGGCCGCCCAGGATCATCTCGACCACGTCCATGGTCTCAGCATCGGTGACGCGCATGCCGTCGATGAATTTCGATTCCTTGCCGATACGCTTCAACATGTCGCCGATCTGCGGACCGCCACCATGCACGATGATGGGATGGATGCCGACCAGCTTCATGAGCACGATATCGCGTGCGAAGCTCGCCTTCAGACGTTGCTCGGTCATAGCGTTGCCGCCGTATTTCACGACGATGGTTTTGCCCTGATAGCGTTGGATATAGGGCAGGGCCGCCGTCAGCACCTGCGCGACATTGGGCGCCTCATTCAGATTGAGCGTCATCGATGATTCCATTGCCGGGCAACGGCGGCCTGGCGTCTATCGGGTTGGATGTCAGAACGGCAGCTTGAGACTGGGATCGATACTCTTGATCATCTTGCGGAAGCGATTCTTCACGTCTTCGAGCGCTTCAAGATCATCGCCCTCGAAACGCAAGGTCAGACAAGGCGTGGTGTTCGACGGGCGGATGAGTCCCCAGGAATCGACGAAGTCGGCGCGCATGCCGTCGAGCGTATTGATCTCGGCGTATTCGAACTCGGCGGTGGCTTCCATCACGCGGTCCATGAATTGCGCATGGCGCGATTCCGGCATGTCGAGGCGCAGTTCCGGCGTGGCGAAGCCACCCGGCAACTCCGCGAACACTTCGGCCGGTGACTTGCCGCTGTTGACCAGGATCTCAAGCAGGCGCGCGGCGGCATAGAGCGCGTCGTCGAAACCATACCAGCGATCGCGGAAAAAGATGTGGCCAGCAAGCTCACCGGCCAACAGCGCCGAGGTTTCCTGCATCAGGTTCTTGATCAGCGAGTGGCCGGTCTTGGACATGATGGCTTCGCCACCGGCCGCTTCGATTTCAGCGGGCAGATGGCGCGAGCACTTCACGTCGTAAATGACCTTGGCGCCGGGATTGCGCGCGAGGACGTCACGCGCAAACAGGATCATCTGGCGATCGGGCCAGATGATGTTGCCATCGCCGTCGACCACACCAAGCCGGTCGCCATCGCCATCAAACGCGAGGCCGAGATCGGCACCTTCCTCCTGCACCGCTGCGATCAGCTGCTGCAGATTCTCGGGCTGGGAGGGATCGGGATGATGGTTGGGAAAATCACCATCGACATTACAGAACAGTTCAATGACATCGTGGCCGATGGCGCGCAGGACGGCCGGCGCGACCATGCCCGGCACACCGTTACCGCAATCGACCACCACCTTGAGTGCGTCGCCGAGCGAGACCGGAATCTCTTCGCTAATGCGACGAATGTATTCGGCGACGATGTCGGTCGACTGCATGGAGCCTGTGCCTTCGACGAAATCGCGAGCATTGACGCGACGTCGAATGGCCTGGATCGCTTCGCCCGACAAGGTCTGACCATCAAGCACGATCTTGAGACCGTTGTACTGCGCGGGGTTGTGGCTGCCGGTGATCATCACGCCGCTGTGGGCGTCGAGATAATTGGTCGCGAAATACAGCACCGGCGTGGGAGCGAGGCCGATGTCGAGCACATCGCGGCCGGATTCGAGCAGGCCTTTGGCGAGCGCCTGCATGAAGGGCTCGCTGGAATGACGACCGTCGCGCGCCACCACCACGGTCTTCTGACCGCGTGCCTCGGCTTCGGCACCGAGGGCGCGACCGATCTCATAGACGCTCTCTTCGGTCAAGGTTTCACCCACCACGCCGCGAATGTCGTACGCGCGGAAGATCGAAGCATCGACCTTGTCATTGCTGCCCAGGGGTTCGTCCATGCCACCGTCGAGGGTGAAATCGAGATCGATATCCAGCACCGACGAATTGGTCTGCGGCACGGTCGGGTCTTCGCTCGAGGCGGCGAGCGGCATGCCCTTGATGGTGGTGACGTCACCCGTCTCGGCGCGCGCCGACAGTGTCGTAGCGATGGGCACACTCTTGCCGTTGCCTCGGCGCGCGCCGGGCAGCAGTTGCTCGAGGCCGGGATGGGCGCCGTCGAGTATGGCCTTGATGGCGCCCGTGAAGATGACGGTATCTTCGCCGCTGGCGGTCGTGTCCGTGCCGCCACGACGACGCATCAACAGCACCATAATCGCGCCGCCACAGGCCAGGCCTAAGGCGATGACTGGCAACAACATGCCATGGCCGCTATCGTGACCTGCGGCCAGCTGTTCGACACCGGCGCTGGCCACGGTCACTACGAAGCGCGAGTCCGGCACATGGGAGTTGGTGGTTGGTACGTCGCCGTGCGGCTTCACGCCCTGAGACGCGACACTGTTACCGGGTATCTGACGGATTTCAACGTAGGAGTGTTTGGGCGGGTCCTCGCTCAGGGTTTTGCGCACCAGGTCGAGCTTGAGGGACAGATGCAGGAAACCGATGAGGGCCGGTTTGCCGTCCGCGCCAGGCGCGGTGACACGCTTGAGGATCACCAGATGCTCGTCGGGCGAGCCACCGAGATGCGCCTCCATCGGCACGTCCTTAGCTTCCTCGCGCGCGCGATTCAGCATCGACACCGAGGCATAGGTGAAGGGCGGTTTGGCCGAGGGGATCGGATCGCGATAGTCGGCCGGCAACAAGCGCAGCGCCAACACGCCGTCCAGTTGCGGGATAAGTTGCGCGGCCAGCGCGGCGCGCGTCTCGTCAGTGCCGTTGGTCAGGGCGTCGACTAGTTCAGGTTTGATGGCGAGGTCATTGAGCGCCTGTTGATAGGGTTCAAAGGCGACGCCTATCTTGTGCGCCAAATCGTCGGAGAACTTCTGAAAGACAGGGCTGACGGTGGTACCGCCGTTGGTGTCGTCGCTGAGCAGGGGGCCGAGTATCTCGACGCCGAGGCCCAGCACCAGCACGAGCGCAAGGGCCGCAGTGGCGTTACGCGGCAGGCGTGCCCGCAGCCCCGCGAACCCGCCCGCGTTGATGGGAAACTTCATTCTTTACACGCCCGGCTCGTGCCGCGCACGGACCGCCCCTTGGTCGATGTCCGAAGTGTACAAGCTCAACTCCCTGAATACACGCGAGTCTAGGTGTCGAGGCGCGCAGCGTAGCGGGCCGCGATCACATCGACCAGGTCACGCGCCAAGCGCGTCTTAGCGGCACGGGGTAACAACTGCGAACCGCCGCGCCAGATCACCAGCAATTCATTGTCATCGGCATTGAAGCCGAGACTTGCACCACCGACCAGATTGGCGGCCACCATGTCGATGGCTTTCTTGGCGAGCTTCTCGCGCGCGTGGCGTTCGACTTCATTGGTTTCGGCGGCGAAGCCGACGGTGAAAGGCGGCGGCTTCGTTGCCGCGACAGATTTGAGGATGTCTTCGTTCGGCACCAGCTTGAGTTCCAGCGCGCGGTCCTGGCGTTTGATCTTGTTGGCGGCAGCGTTGTCGACGCGGTAATCGGCGACCGCTGCCGTGGCGATGAAGATGTCGGTCGGCAGCCGCGCCATCACCGCTTCGTACATCTGTTGGGCGGTTTCGACCTCAACCGTCGCAACCCCGGCCGGCGGCGGAAGGATAGTCGGGCCGCTGATCAGGGTGACCAGGGCACCGGCTTCGCGTAAGGCCGTCGCGATCGCGTAGCCCATCTTGCCGGAGCTGTGATTGCTTATGTAACGCACCGGGTCGATGGGCTCGCGGGTCGGGCCGGCGGTCAGTAGTACGCGACGGCCGGTCAACAGACCGCGCTCGAAAAGGGCGGCGGTGGCGGCGCAAATCTCGATCGCCTCCAACATCCGGCCCGGACCCACTTCACCGCAGGCCTGGCTGCCGGCGCCGGGACCGGCGAAATGCATACCGCGTGCGGCTAGCGCAGTGAGATTGTCCTGGGTGGCGGGATGTTTCCACATCTGTTGATTCATGGCCGGTGCGGCCAGTATCGGTGCCTCGCTGGCGAGGCAGACTGCGGTGGCGAGATCATTGGCGAGTCCCAGGCGCACGCGTGCGAGGAAGTCGGCGGTGGCGGGCGCGATGAGAATGACGTCCGCCCAGCGCGCGAGCTCGATATGACCCATGGCCGCTTCGGCCGCGCGGTCGAAGAGTTCGGTGCGCACTTCGCGCCCGGACACCGCTTGCAAGGTGAGCGGTGTAATGAAGGCGCCGGCGGCCGGTGTCATGACGACTTGTACGTCGGCGCCAGCATCGCGCAGGCGGCGCACCACGTCCGGTGATTTATAGGCCGCGATGCCACCACTCACGATCAGCAGTACGCGGCGGGCGGCGAGAGCGGTGAGCGGCGTGACAACATCCATCACGCGCGATATTACCCGGAAGCGCGGAGCTTCCATATACTGAGAGCCGTCACGGAATGACCGCCCAGGGAGGGGTGAACGATGGCCATCAAGGATTGGCCGGCCGATGAACGGCCGCGCGAAAAGCTGCTGCGTGAAGGCAGCCAAGTGTTGAGCGATGCCGAGTTGCTGGCGGTGTTGATGCGCACCGGGGTGGCGGGCAGCGATGCGGTGAGCCTGGCGCGACGCCTGCTCGTCGAGTGCGGTGGACTGCGCGGTCTGTTGGAAGCGAAGCTTGAGCGACTGGCCGGCCTGCGGGGTTGCGGTCCGGCGGCCTATGCAACCTTTCACGCAGCACTGGAACTCGGTCGCCGCTATGTCTACAGCACCCTCGAACGGGAAGGTCCGCTGGAAAACCCCAGTGCCGCCAGCCACTACCTGGTATCGCGCATGAAAGCCTACCAGCGTGAGGTCTTCGCCTGCCTGTATCTCGATACCCGGCATCGTGTCATTGCGCTGCGCGAATTGTTCTTCGGCTCGATAGATAGCGCGACGGTGCATCCACGCGAAATCGTCAAATCCTGCCTAGAATTCAATTGCGCCGCGATCATCCTCGCGCACAACCATCCGTCAGGCGTGGCCGAACCGAGTGCGGCGGACGGCGCCATCACGCGGCGTATAGTTGATGCTGCCGCCTTGATCGATGTGCGGGTGCTCGATCACCTGGTGGTGGGCGAGCGCGAGGCGGTGTCGATGGCGGCGCTTGGCATGTTGTGAAGGGCTGAAATGGCGCCTGCTAGGCGCCGCTCGGGGCCGTCTCAGGGTCGGCAAGTGAAGATAGGGGTTGGCCTGCGGCCGCTTTGTAGATAGACTCGCAACCCTTTTTCGGGCCTTTATCAGGAAGCCATCATGTCGCGGGTATGCCAAGTTACGGGGAAACGGCCGGTCAGCGGCAATAATGTGTCGCACGCCAATAACAGGACGCGCCGGCGTTTTCTGCCCAACCTGCAACACCATCGGTTCTGGGTGGAAGCAGAGAAGCGCTTCGTCCGGCTGCGCGTGAGCACCAAGGGTCTGCGCATCATCGACAAGCAAGGTATTGACACTGTGCTGGCCGAGATGCGGTCACGCGGCGAGAAGGTCTAGGAGCGTCCGCCATGCAAGACAAGATCAAGATGGTTTCCAGCGCCGGTACCGGCCACTACTACACCACCACCAAGAACAAGCGCACCCATCCGGACAAGATGGAGCGCAAGAAGTACGACCCGGTCGTGCGTCAGCACGTGATGTACAAGGAAGCGAAGATCAAGTAGTCGCTACTTGGTACTCGCCGCCCACAAAAAACCCGCCTCGAAGGCGGGTTTTTTGTGGGTAGGTCCGAATTCATTCGGGCATTCATTCTAGAGCGCATCGCAACGGCGCGCCACTGAGAGTCCGAATGAATTCGGACCTACAACCTCAGGCCAGGCTTGCCGCCTGCGGCGTATACCCGCGCAGCGTGTGGGCGAAGTCGTGCAGCGCCTGGATGCCAGTGGTCTCGGCCTGCTGGCACCAGTCCTGCAAAAGCTTCAGCAAGTTCTCGCGGCTCGCCGCGCGCTGCTCGTAAATCTCTTGCAGACGCTGGCGGAAGCCGTACACCACTTCCAGCGCCTGACTATGGCGTAACGCGTCCTTCAGCGTGCCGCGCTCGGAATCGTTCAAGCGCTCGTCTGCGCGCAGCAGCAGGCGACGCAGCGGCTTCAGCTGCGGACGCACTTCGGCGCGCGCCTTGCGCAGCTCTTCGCGATGCACGCGCTTGACCACCATGCGGCCGTAGTCGGCCATGACGTGCAAACGATTGCCGGCGACGGCCTTCAGCGTCTCGAAATCGATGGCTGCCTTGGCGACATCGATGGCAGGCTTGGCCGGCGCGAGCTTGCGCACCTTGGCCAGACCGATGGTCTCCATGATGCGGATGTAGGTCCAACCTAAGTCGAACTCCCAGGGCTGTACCGAGAACTTGGCCGAGCCGCCAAAGGCGTGGTGATTGTTATGCAACTCTTCCCCGCCGATCAGGATGCCCCAGGGGATGATGTTGGTGGAGGCGTCCGGCGTCTCGAAATTGCGATAGCCCCAGAAATGTCCGATGCCATTGATGATGCCGGCCGCGAAAATCGGCGTCCAGGCCATTTGCGTCGCCCAGATGGTCAAGCCCAGCGGCCCGAACAGCAGCACGTTGATGACCAGCATGGTGCCGATGCCGAAGCTGTCATGGCCAGTGTAGAGATGGCGCTCCAGCCAGTCGTCGGGCGTGCCGTAGCCGTACTGGTCGACGATGTCTTGGCGTTTAGCATTGATGCGGTAGAGCTCGGCGCCTTCGCTCAGCACCTTGCGAATGCCATGGGCGACCGGGCTGTGAGGGTCTTCCGTCGTCTCGACCGCAGCATGGTGCTTGCGATGCACGGCGGTCCACTCGCGCGTGTTCATGCCGGTAGAGAGCCACAGCCACAGGCGGAAGCAATGCGAGACTAGCGGATGCAGATCCACGGCGCGATGGGCCTGATTTCGATGCAGGTAGATGGTGATGCTGGCGATGGTGAGATGGGTAAATAGGAGCGCGACGAGGACATAGCCCCACCACGGCATAAGCACGAATCCTTGCAACATGATGCTCCCCAGTTGAGTTCTAGATAAGGCGAAACGTTGGGGCGCAGTGACCAAATGCCACTCTCGCCAGCCGAACGCGGTCGCACGTTAGCGCGATCTTCGCATCTTTGGCCAGATGTTCCCGCTGCTTTGCGTCAATCGCGCGCAAGCCAGGGGCGTTTCCGGCATTTGTGTTTTCCGGTCGTCGGTAATTTCCGAGGACGAGATCGATAGCGTCCGCGCCGCTTTAAAGTTTATCCGTCTCGGTCGGCGACGCTACCCGCTCCAGCAACAGATTGCCGGCGTCATCGGCATAGCCCACCCAGTGGGCATCGATGAAGGCCGTGCCGACGCTGCTCAAGACGATGGCCGGGCCCGGCACCCGTTGACCCGGTGGGAGCCCATTCTGGGCATGAAGCGGGACGGCGCCATCGAGATCGCGCGGCAGGGCGAATGTTTCCGCGACCGCCGTGGTGAAATCGGACGAGGCGGTGTCGACATCAACCGCGAGACGCAGATTGACCAGTTCGACCGCACGGTCCAGCACGTGGCCGTAGCGGCGGCGGTGTTCGGCGCGGAAACGCTCGGCGAGCGTCAGTGGATCGGCCCAAGGCAAGGTCAGGGCGAAAGATTGACCCCGGTAACAAAGGTCAACCGCGCGCCGCAGGCACAGGCTGGCGCGGCCATGGCCTTCGGCGAGCAGCGCCTCGATTGCACTCTTTTCCAGTAGCCCATAGCCGCGTTCGAAGTCAGCCTCACTGACATTGTCCAAGGGCCGCCGCAGCGTGTGGGACAGATGACGGCCGGGTCTGGCCACGGTCATGCCGAGTGCCGAGAGCACGCCGGCCTGGGCCGGCACCAGGGCGCGGCCCAGGCCGAGTGCACTGGCCAGTGCACAGACATGCAGGCCGCCGGCACCGCCAAAAGACACCAGGGTGTAGGCGCGTGGGTCAACGCCGCGCTCGACCGAGATCACGCGCAGCGCCTGCTGCATGTGGTCGTTGGCGAGATCGATGATGCCCTGCGCGGCGCGCTCGATCGAGACGCCCCCCAAGGCGGCGGCAACGCGAGCGACGGCGGTACGCGCGGCCTCGGCATCGATGCGCAGACGGCCGCCCAGTACAAGACCGGCAGGCAGGCGGCCAAGCACGACATGGGCGTCGGTGACAGTCGCAGCAATGCCGCCCTGTCCGTAACAGGCCGGGCCCGGCATGGCGCCGGCCGACTGCGGACCGACATGCAACAGACCCGCCGCGTCGACCCGCGCCAGCGAGCCGCCGCCGGCACCGATGGTGTGCATGTCGACCATCGGCACGGCGACGGGATAGGGTCCGATCGCGCCTTCGGCGGTCAGCGTAAGTTCGCCGTCGATCAGCGCCACATCGGTCGAGGTCCCGCCCATATCAAAAGTAAGGAGGCGCTCACATCCGGCTAAGCCCGCGACATGCCGTGCGCCCAATAGACCGCCTGCCGGTCCGGACAGCAGAAGATTGACGGCATGTCGGGCCGCGAAGTCGGGTGCGGCGGACAAGCCCGAACTCTGCATCACCGCGAGATGCGCCGGCGCAAGCTGCGTCGCCAACACGCTCAAATAGCGATGCATGAGGGGGCCGACATAGGCGTTCAGCCAGGTCGCCATGCCGCGTTCGTACTCGCGGACTTCGGGCAACACCTCACTGGACAGGCACACGAAGCTCGGCAAAGAGGCCAGCACTTCGGCAATACGCCGCTCAAAGCGATCGTCCTGAAAGGCAAACAACAGACAGACCGCGACGGCGTCGGGCGCGAGCTTCTCGACCTCACGCCGCAGCGTGACCAGTTCGTTGATGGAAAGATCGTCGACCACCCGCCCGTCGGCACCAAAGCGTCCGCCTGTCTCGAGACACAGCTCGGGTGGCACGGGTAGCGGCGGCACGATAGGCGTCAGATCATAGAGGGCGGCGCGCGCCTGGCGGCCGATGCTCAAAAGATCGCCAAAGCCTCGATTGGTGATGAACACCGTGCGCGCACCCCTGCCTTCCAGCACCGCGTTGGTGGCAACGGTCGAGCCGTGCACGATGCGCGCGTTCACACCCAGCACGCCAAGCGCGGTCAGGCCGGCGAGGATGGCTTGCTCGGGTGCATTCGGTGTGGACAGCTCTTTGTGCGTACGCAGACGCGCGCCGTCGAACAGCACAAAGTCGGTGAAGGTGCCGCCGGTGTCGATACCGATGATGGGAAGAGGCGAGGCGGACACCAAGAGCATACCGGTGCGATGATCGGAAACGGAGTATAGAGGGCCGGGCGTTTGAACGGCGTGGGACCTGCGCCTTCCCATGCCCGGCCTGCTCACCAATAATACCGGCCCATGACAGAAGTCCTCTTGGCGGCGCACGGACTGAGCCGATACTACGGCGCGCGACAGGCCTTGTGCGGTGTCGACATCGTGCTCGCTCGCGGCGAGATACTGGGCTTCCTCGGCCAGAATGGCGCCGGCAAATCCACCACCATGCAGATCTTGTGCGGCGCGCTGGCGCCACACAGCGGCACGGTTGCGATTGGCGGTCACTCCCTGGCAAACGCGCCTCAAGAAGCCAAAGCCCAGCTCGGCTATTTGCCGGAGAGTCCGCCGCTTTATCGCGACATGTTGGTCGACGATTACTTGTCCGCCTGCGCGCGTCTGCATGGCGTGGCGGCGGATGCCGTAGCTGGCGCGATCGCGAGCGCGCGCCAACGCTGTGGCTTGAACGAAGTGGGTCCGCGCCTGATCAGTCATCTGTCGAAGGGCTATCAGCAACGGGTCGGCATCGCGCAGGCGATAGTGCATGACCCGCAGGTTTTGATCCTCGACGAACCGACCGCGGGTCTCGACCCTGGACAGATCCGTGAAGTGCGCGAATTGATACGCGAACTCGGGCGCGAACGGGCCGTGATCATTTCCACCCACATCCTGCCCGAGGTGCGCGCGCTCGCGACCCGCATCGTCATCCTCCATCACGGCCGCGTGGTGCACGATGCACCAGCCTCGGCGGTGCGTCGTTTGCGCGTGCGGCTGCGTCGCGATCCGGGAGCGGCCGCATTGCAGGGCGTGCCAGGCGTCGAAGGCGTCGTCGCGAGTCCGTGCGGTTGGCTGCTGACGGTGGCCGATCCGGAAGCGGTGGCCGAGGCCTTTGCCGCTGCTGCGGTGGCGGCGCATTGGGGCGTGCTCGAAATCGATCCCGATTACGACGATCTCGAACATCTGTTCATGCAGCTGACCAGCGGCACTGAAGCGCCCGCTTCGAGCGCCGCCTGATGTCATCCTTCGGCGCACTCTTTACGCTCGAAGCACAACGCCTGTTCCGCCGGCCGCTGGCCTGGCTGGTGTTGTGTCTGGGTGCGGGCATGATGGCGCTGTTCTATCTGCTGCTGATGGTGCGTTACCTCGATGGCGAAACTCAGCTGCGCGCGGCCGGGGTGACGGCCGAATTGCTGGTACGCTATTTCGGCAGCGCGGCCCTGATCGTGTTGTTGCTGATGCCGCTCATCACCATGCAGTCAGTGGCGAATGACAAACGCGACGGCATGTTGCGCTTTCTGTTCTCGACACCGGCCTCGTCGGCGCACATCGTGCTAGCCAAGCTTGCAGCAGTCTTGAGTCTGGTCGGGCTCTTATGGGCCATCATCGCTCTCATGCCGTTGACCTTGCTGTGGGGCGCACCTATCGATCTCGGTGTGTACGCCACCAATCTGCTCGGGCTCGGACTGTTCATGATGCTGCACGCCTGTCTGGGTGTGATGTGCTCAGCCTGCACACGCCAACCGGTAGCAGCGGCGGTGTTTGCGCTGGTGGTCTCTTTGAGCTTGTGGCTGTCGGAGTTCGCGCAACGCCTCGATCGCGATTCGAGTCTGTTGGGCGGCATCTCGACCCTGACCCGTCTGCGTGGTTTCGCGCTCGGTGTATTGAACCTCGCCGACATCGTCTACTTTGCGGGCCTCGCGCTGGTCTGCGCGGTGATCGGGGTGTGGGCGGTGGAAGGCGCGCGGCGTTACGCATGAAAAGATTCGCGCGCTGGCGCTATGCGCTGATACCGCTGTTGCTGCTGGCGGCCGTGGTGTTCGGCGTACATACCATCGATCATCACAATGTCGTGATCGATGTCTCGCGCGATGCGCGCAATGCGCTGGACCCCAAAACGGCGCAGGTCTTAGCGATGTTGCCGGAACCGCTGGAGGCGGTGGCGCTGGTGCCGGATCAGCCGGCGGTGCGCACCGCGATACGGGATTTCTACGCGCGCTATCAGCTCATCAAACCCAATCTCAGCTTACGCTTTCTCGACCCGCGTCAGGACGACAAAGCGCCCGAAGCACGACGCGGCCGACTGGGCGAAATCCTCTTGCAGTATGGCGAACGCTTCGAGCGCGTGAATGAACTGACCGAGAGCGCGACCACCAATGGTCTTGCGCGGCTTGCACGCGGCGGTGATCGTTATGTGGTATTCCTCGCCAATAACGGTGAACGACGCATCGCGCGTCAAGCCAACCATGACTTGTCGCTGTTCGCCGCCGAACTCGAGCAACGCGGACTGCGTTCCCGCGAATATGCTCTGGGGCGCGCCAAGGACATTCCCGACAACACCGCCGTACTGGTGCTCGCTTCGCCGGCGGTGGCCTATGCGGCCAGTGAGATCGAAGAGATCGAGCGCTATGTGGCGCGTGGCGGCAATCTGTTGTGGCTCACCGAACCCGATGCCAAACCGGCACTGGTGCCCTTGGAACGCGCGCTCGGTTTTGAGCGTCTGCCCGGCACGATAGTCGATCCGGTCGGGCTGACTAAATTCAAGAACCCTGCCTATGGCGTGGCGCTCGATCCGGTCGCACATCCGCTGCTGGCGGGCTTCAACCAAACCGTGGTGTTTCCCTATGCGACGGCGCTTATCCCCAAGCCCAACATCGATTGGAAGGCGAGCGTACTCGCCCACACGGGCAGCGATGCCTGGAACGAGACCGGCAGCTTCGCCGGCAATGTCGGCTTCGATGGCGCCGATGAGGTGCAGGGCGAGATGAAGCTCGCACTGGCACTGACCAAGCCGCGTGCCAACGGCGGTGAACAACGGGTGGTCGTTATCGGCGACGGCGATTTTCTCGCCAACAGTTTCATCGGCAATCTCGGCAACATGGAATTCGGTCGACGTGTGGTGGAGTGGCTGGCGAGCGGCGATGCCTTGATTGACATCGCGCTACCGGCGATACCGGACGGCACGCTCGATCTCGCGCTGTGGCAACGCGTGACCATCTTCCTGTTCTTTGGTGTCGGTTTACCGCTCGCATTGGGTGGCAACGGAATCTTATTGTGGTGGCGACGTCGACATGCCTGAACTGCCGGAAGTAGAAACGACCCGTCGCGGCGTGTTACCGCTGCTGGGTGGGCGACGCGTGACCGCCGTTGCGGTGCACGACCGTCGATTGCGACAGCCGGTGACGCGCGCCCTGGCCGCTATCCTGGTCGGTCAACGTCTGCGCGATGTCGAGCGGCGTGCGAAATATCTGTTGTTTCACTTCGAGAGCGGCACCTTGCTCGTGCATCTTGGCATGTCCGGCAGTCTGCGCGTGGTGCCACGCCGTGCGCCCAAGCTGCCCCATGATCATGTTGAAATCGAATTCGGCGCCGAGCGCGTGTTGCGACTGCGCGACCCACGGCGCTTTGGTCTGGTGCTATGGACAACCGACGATCCGGCCAAGCACGTGCTATTGCACAAGCTCGGGCCTGAGCCTTTCGACCCGCCATTCGGCGGCGCCTATCTATTCGAGAAATCCCGGGGTCGCAGTCTGGCGATCAAGAACTTCATTATGGATGCCCATGTGGTGGTCGGCGTCGGCAATATCTATGCGAGTGAAGCGCTGTTTCGTGCTGGCATACATCCGTCGCGCGCGGCAGGGCGTGTGAGTTGCGCGCGCTACGATGAACTGGCGTTGCAGGTGCGCGCTGTTTTGAGTGCGTCGATAGAAGCCGGCGGCACAACCTTGCGTGACTTCATGCGCAACGATGGCGAACCCGGCTATTTCAGTCAGGCCCTCAAGGTCTATGGGCGCGAAGGGGAGGCCTGCGAAGTGTGCGGTGGGCCGATAACAATGAAGGTGATCGGGCAGCGTTCGAGCTTTTTCTGTAAGAAGTGTCAGCGCTGAAGGAAGACATAACTTTTCTTTCTAATCTTTGTGGATCCGACTTCAGTCGGACATTCCTTTCAAAGCCCGTCTCTGCGGTGCGCCATTGAATGTCAGACGGAAGTCTGATCCACAGAAGATGGAGCTTTACTTCGCCGCCGGCGTCCACACCTCGGCCTTCCCTTCGCCGCGCGG
>JAYWAC010000326.1:0-22142 GCA_043782755.1 Pseudomonadota bacterium
GATCCTTCGAGGGTGAACACCTCGCAGAAACTAGCCGCTACATCTCAAGCTGGGAATACGGCCTCGTTTAGCCGCTTACAAGGCTACCCCTAGTCTTGCGCAGACCTGTCGCTGACAAATCCTGTCCCGCCTGACGGGCTCGGTCTCCCGGACGGGGAGGCGAAGCCGATGGCGAACAAGCTCGATCTGGAGGCTCGTATGACTATTAAATCGCTCGCCGGACACGGCGTCGGTAACTACGCTATGGGCCGGCTTCTCGGCGTGCACGAGAACACCATCCGTTATCACCGGCACCGTCAGGAAGCTGGCATCACCGAGGGCCGTGCCAAGCAACCCCATCTCGCCGGCGGCTAAACCGAAGCCATCGACCACTACCTGGCCCATCTTGATGACGCGCCGATGAACCTCGCGGCGTTTTGCACAAGCACCTGGTCACCAAGCATCGCTACAGTGGCTCCTTGCGGTCACTGCAGCGTTACTTCAAAACGCACTATCCGCGTCCGAAGGTCCGTGCGCCGCGTCGAGACCCCGCCCGGGGCGCCCAGGCTCAGGCGGACTGGGGGTGCGCAGGCTGCGAAACGCGTGCTTGGCAGCGTCTTACCGCTGGCCTGAGACCACGCCCGCTTGTGTCAATCTCGATGCTCGGTGATTCTGGCTCTCGCTTCCAGGGTGGCACCACCTGAATTGGTTATGTTCGTAATAGTGGACAATGTGCTCGACGGTCAATGCTTATACCTTCTACTAGAGCGCTGCCTTCTGTTGAAGCAAGCTAAGTATAAACTCTAGTTCTTTATGCATTAATTCAAATCATATATTGTCATTTCCATTTTGGCGGCCCAATGATTGTTAAAGGGGTACATCACGACGTGATAAACAATATTTTTGAAGTGAATGACATTTAGTTATGTTACAGAAGAATTGTCTGGTTCCACTTACAGTTCGTCGGTATCGCTGGCAGTTCGATGATGTGAATGACCGAGACTGGTTTGCTGGTAGCCCTGCACTTTCTCGATGGTTCGATGTTTATACATTGTTGGTTCCGGACAACGAAGCGTTTTACATTCGAACACTGAGTCCATGTCTTAAGATTCTCGACAGTGAAATCGACAAGGCGGTGTTACTGAATTTTTTCAGGCAAGAGTCATTGCATGGTGTCGCGCATAGAGCGTATTGGAAGAGGATGCGTGATATGGACATCAGATTTGACGGATTCCTGAAATTCGTGAATTGGATTTTATATTCCGTTTTCGAACCGATTCAACCCCATAGATTACGTGTCGCGACGGTAGCGGCCATTGAGCACATTAACGCTTCCTTGGGGCATATAGTGCTTAAACGCGATCTTATGAGTTCGGCCACTCGCGAACTAAAAGAAATATTCTATTGGCATTTTGCGGAGGAAATTGAGCATAAAGCTGTTGCTCATAAAGTCTTGATTCAATGCTATCCGGGTTACGTAACGCGAATCTTAGGTGCACTCGTCGCGTTTCCTTCGTTTTATTTTTTATCATTTTTAGGAATGAGCTATCTTTTAGCAAAAGAGCGACGGCTATTTAAACGCGACACGGCTCGCGACCTTTTCCAATTCTGGATTCGTGATGGAGTTCTAAGCGAAACTTTTTTTCACCTGAAGCGCTATTTCAATAAATCCTTTGACCCTTGGGATTTGAAGGACTTCGATTTGGTTGGCGATGCTCTTATAGAACGTCGAACGTTACACGACCAGCACAGAGGGTCAATACGTTTAGATAGCATTTCGGGAGCGCGATAGATCTCATTTCGCCGGCTCCATGATCCGGTTTGCCATCCTGTACGGGGATCAATTTACATTGGCCAGGGCTTGACGAGGCAGACGGAGTGGTTAGACTACCTCGTCCAGAAAATTATGCCCCCCCTTCGCTCAGGATCACGAGCTTCCCAAAATGCCCAGCAACCTGCATACAGTGGAATGCTGCGCGCGCGTCGGCGAAGCCGAATTCGCGATCGATCACCGGCTGCAGTCCGTTGGCGCTGAAGGCAGCATTCATTGCTTCAAACATCTCTCGATTGCCGACGTAGATACCCTGCACGCATAGACTCTTGAACAGCACTGTAATCGGGTTGACCGTCGCTTCGAATCCGGTCAATACGCCGATCAGCCACACATTGCCGCCGAAGCGTGCCGACGCGCAGGACTTCTCAAACGTCCCGGCACCGCCCACTTCGACCACATGGTCCACGCCGAGACCTTCGCTCAGTTCCATCACGCGCTGGTCCCAGTCCGGGTATTGGCGGTAATTGATGGTCTCATCGGCGCCCATTTCGCGGGCGCGCGCCAGCTTTTCGTCGCTGCTGGACGTGAGTATCACTCGCGCGCCGTGCATCTTTGCGATCTGTAATGCAAACAGTGACACACCGCCGGTGCCCAGCACCAATACGGTCTCGCCGGCCCGCAGACGCCCTTTGCTTACCAGTGCATGCCAGGCAGTCAGTGCGGCACAAGGCAGCGTCGAGGCCTGGGCATAGCTCCAGCCAGTCGGCATCGCCACCGCGCCTTCTTCCCTCAGGATCACATGCTCCGCGAGCATGCCGGGCCGACGGCCGCCCAGAGCGGATTCCATCACCGCCGGCGAGACGTTTCCGGAGGTCCAGCGTTGGAAGAAGGTGCTGGCAACTTTATCTCCGACTGCGTAACGGGTGACGCCGGGTCCGACCGCAACGACATCGCCCGCCCCGTCCGAGCAGGGTACCAGCGGCCAACGGTCCTGGTCTGCATAACCCAACACATGCAACAGGTCGCGGTAGTTGAGCGACACTGCGCGCACTCTGACCAGGATTTCGCCATGGCCAGGTTGAACGGTGGGGAGTGTGGCGGCGGTCAAGGCGTCGATACCGCCATTGGATGTGATTTGCCAGGCGTTCATGGCGGAGCTCCGTTGAAGAATGGCGTGACTATAGACCGCGCTTATCGCGCGACGAAAGGGGCATGGGGGAGGGGCAGGAGAGCATCGCAGAGGGTGCTCGGCGCGAGATGCCGCGTTCACATATCGTACTCACCACTTGCCGTGGCTCAAATCCTCACAAGTCAGTTCATGCGACATTGGCTCATCGGGCGCGCAGGCTCCTGATAGGGTGGGCCCGTGCGCGCCGGCACGAACATGAACAAACCACAGACCGCGTTGCCGCCGACCAGCACCAACAACCCTTTTACTTTGCGCGAATACAATCCTATTCAGCGGCTCAACAAGCCGCAGAAGATCGCCTTGATATTCGAAGTGCACCACGGCAGGCGTGACTAAGACCCGCTATTTCTACTCAGTGTTGAGTTGCATCTAACCGACGTCGGCAACTGGCACTGTCCCTGGTGCGCGGATCTCGAATTGCGCAAGTATCTCGTCTCCCTGCTACTCGCGACCGTCGAGTCGCTGTTTCGTGATTTCGCCCAGCACCAGGTCGGCGCCACCATATATCTCGCCGAAAAAGGCGTGCAACGCTATGCCAAGGTCCGCGACAATATTGTGGCGCTCGGCGCCTTGCGCGACAAACGTTCTATGAACGTCGCGCCGGCCCGAGCTGGCGAGGTGGCTGGCCTGCGATATACTCAGACCATGACCAATACTCCCGCACCTGCCAAGCCCTCCGCCTCGGTGGTCGTCGTTCGTGATGGCACCGATGGGATTGAAGTCCTCATGCTTCGCCGCAATGAAAAAATTGCCTTTCATGGCGGCGCCTGGGTGTTCCCCGGCGGGCGTGTCGATGCTGAAGACGGCGACTATGTCGCGGGCGCCGAGTTGGAAGTGGCCAAGCGCGCGGCGGTACGCGAGACCTTGGAAGAAACCGGTTTGGCCGTGACCAGTCAGGTCATGCTGCCCTTCGCCCATTGGACCACGCCGGTCGAATTGCCGAAGCGCTTCGCAACCTGGTTCTTCGCTGCGCCGGTGATCGGCGCCGACGAAGTGCGCATTGATAACTCCGAAATCATCGACTATCGCTGGCTTACGCCCGCTGCTGCTTTGCAATTGCAGGCCGCCGGTGAACTGGAACTGCCGGCGCCGACCTATGTCACGCTGCTCGGCTTCAGTGTTTTGAACAACATCGACGCACTGATCGCGCATCTCGGTCAAACGGAAGTGCAGCACTTCGTACCGCGCCTGCTGCCGATAGAGCACGGCCGCTGCACGGTCTATCGCGAGGATGCCGCTTATGAGTCCCTGATTTTCGACGCACCTGGCCCGCGTCACCGTCTGGTGATGAAACCCGGTGACTGGCGCTACATCCGCGAGTTCTAAATCTCACCCCAACTATTCGCGCTAAAACACCACCGGCAATTCCAGATGCTGCTCGTAGATGAAATCGCGATGAGCGAGCAGTGCCGGACTCAAGGCCGCTGCGATCACCGGGTCTGCATTGCCATAGATGTCGGGACTACGGAAAGCACTCGCCATGGGGCAAAGATCAGGCGGCAGCGGATGTAGAAAGCCGCAGTGCACCGCCCAGTGAATATCGAGCGCCGATAAACTCTCGCCGACCAGATAGCGCCGCCCGACGCGCTGCTGGGCGGCGAGTTGTGCATCCAGCGTGCTCAGTATCGACGCGATACGCGTCGGCGCGGCGGCGGCAATAGCGGAGGTATAGCCATACTTGCCGCCCATGAATTCAAAGAACTTGCGCGCATCCGCAGTGGGCTCGAGGTGACGCAACTGGCCGTGCACCGTCAGCACGCGCTTCAACCAGCCCAAGCCGTATTCGCCCGCAATCTCGTTGATGAGCCCGAACATCAACATCCGTTCGCCAATGTTCATCGGTATCAGTCGCGGTGTCGCTTGCAGACGTTCGGCGAGGTTCAATTGATCCACCCAGCTCGCGCGCGGTCGTTCATCGTTCCAGACCGCGACCGGCTGGCTCGATTGCCCCGTCCAAGCCTGCAATTCCGATTGTGTGCCGTGCATGCCCATCGCCGCATCCGGCGCACCGGCATTGCCGGTCACGACCGCAACAAAGGGAATGCCTTTGACGTGGAAGATACCCTTACACGCCTCACGCCACGGCCCAGGGATCGCATAATTACCCAGCACCAGGCGCAGGCCGCCCATCTGCCGGGCTTGCGCGATACTGAAATACTTCTGATGCGTATCGTTCAGTTCGATGGTCGTGGACATGGGATGGTGGCCCTAGTTATAAGTGTTGCATCGTCGTCCGGATGGTAATGCGCGATGCGGACGCCGCGCCATCACAAGAGAGCATCCCCGTGGCCATAGACTTTTGCCTAAGCCCCGAACAAAAAGCCTTGCAACAGGCGGCTCGCACTTTCGCCCGCGAAGTGCTGACCCAAGTCCGGCCGACCATCGCGGCCTTCGCCAAACCCGAAGAGCGTTTCTTCGCGACTCGCCCGTTCTATAGCGCGATGGCGAACAACGGTTTCGTGCACGCGCTGATCCCGCAAGCCTACGGCGGGACGGGACTTTCGACCTTGGACTTCGCGCTGGCCGCTGAAGAACTGACGGCCGTCGACATCAATGTGCCGACCACCGTGCTCGCCACCGGGCTTGGACTACAACCCATCATCGGTTTCGGCACCGAAGAGCAGAAACGTCAGTGGTTGGGAGAGATTTTGGCCCAGCCCGCCGATCGTCTCGCTGCCTTCGCTTTCACGGAGGTAACCGGCGGCGCGAACTACAACGACCCTGACCCGCAAGCAGGCGTGCAGACCTTCGCCCGTCGCGAAGGTGATGAATGGGTCATCACCGGCAAGAAGCACTACACCACCAATGGCAGCGGCTGGGATGGGCGCGGCGCCCATCTGTTGTCGGTAGTCTGTCGTACCGACCCGGCTAAACCACCCCATGAATCGTTGTCAGTGATCGTGGTGCCGGGCGACGCAGCGGGCGTGCAGGTGGTGGACTATCTCGACACCGTCGGCCATCGCGCGGCGGTCTCGCCGCGCATCCATTTCAACGAGGTGCGTGTGCCGATAGGCAATATCCTCGGCCAGCCAGGCGATGGTGCGATGATCTGCGAATACGCTTTCTCCTGGACCGCCGCGCTGATCGGCGCGGCCTGCACCGGCGTCATGCGCGCCGCTTTTGACGTCGCCTATGCATTCGCCAAGAGCGACAAGCGTTCAGGAGCGGTGCCCGTCATCGAATACCAGAACGTCGGTTACATGCTGGCCGATCTCAAGATGCGTCTCGAAGCCGCGCGCTACCTGACCTGGAAGGCCTGTCATCAACTCGACATCACCGACCGACGCAGCGATGAGCTTGCGATCATGACCAAGGTCCATACCTCGGAACTGTGCGTGCAGGTGGTCTACGACGCCATGCGTCTGGTCGGCGTCGACAGCTATACCGATCTCACACCGCTGGCCGGTCTCATGCAGGACGCGCTCTGCTTCCCGCTTTACGATGGCGGCAACATGGGTGTGCGCCGTCGCCAGCTGCATGGCAAGTTCAAGCAGTCCGGCTATGATCCGATGGCCGCCGCTGAAGGGCGTGGCTGATACGCTGTTCGGGTGTCAGCTTTGACACGGCTGTGAAGAACAAACCTGACAAGACTTCTGCGGAGCTTCACCATGTCCCACGATCATCACGCCCCCTCCCATGATCACGATCACGATCACAATCACAGTCCGATGGATTGGAAACTGCACGGCGTACAAGTCATTCCCGGTGATCAACTCGATACCAACACCGCGCAGACCCCTGGTATGAATCGCGCCGCTGCGATCAATCTCGCGCGCGTCGGCGCGCAGAAGATCTGGGCCGGTACGGTTCACATTCATGCCAACGCCAAAACCGGTGCTCACCACCATGGCGCCCTTGAAAGTGTCATCTATGTGATCAAGGGCCGCGCCCGCATGCGTTGGGGTGAACGTCTTGAATACACCGCCGAAGCCGGCCCCGGCGATTTCATTTTCGTGCCGCCCTATGTGCCGCACCAGGAGATCAACGCTTCGCCCGAGGAGACGCTTGAATGCGTGCTGGTGCGCAGCGACAACGAAGCAGTAGTGGTCAATCTCGACATCGAGCCGGTAGAAAAGCCGCAACAGGTGTTGTGGCTGGATCCCATCCACCGCGCCTGAGTTATTGCTGAACCGCGTTCGCCGCGTGGTCATCGTGCGCGCGCCGCGTCGCCCATGTTCAATCTGCTGACGGCATGGCATGTTGTCACTCGGTAATTCAGACACCAGGCGATGACTCAAGCATCCTCCGCAACCGCCACAAGGCCGCGCCACAGCGACCAAGGCTGGTTCGCCGCCGGTGACATCAACGGCTTCTTCGGCCTCATGGTCGACAACCTTGCGGTGATGGGCTTTCTCGCCGCCGTGCTGGTTGGCCTCTACAAGATGCCGACCGACGTGGTTTTCGGTCGCATGTTTCCCGGTACTGCGCTCGGTGTGTTGGTCGGCGATCTGCTCTACACCTGGATGGCGGTGCGCCTTGCGCGCCGCACCGGCCGCGACACCATCACCGCCATGCCGCTAGGCATCGACACACCGACCACCATTGGTCTGGCCTTCCTGGTGCTGGGTCCGGCCTTCGTCGCTTTCAAAGGCAATGGCCTCGACGAACATGCCGCCGCGATTGCGACCTGGCAGCTCGGCATGGCCGGCATGATGGTCATGGGCGTGTTTAAGTTTCTACTGTCTTTCGTCGGCGCCACCATCGGCCGTCTAATTCCACGCGCCGGTCTGCTCGGCGCGATCGCCGCCATCGCCCTCATGCTGATCGGTTTCCTGCCCATGCTCGAAGTTTTAAGCGCGCCCATCGTCGGCATGGCGACTCTCGGTGTGATTCTTTATGCGGTGGTCGCGCGTGGCCGGCTGCCAGGCAATGTGCCGGGTGTATTCGCGGCCTTTTTGCTCGGTACCGTGCTCTATTACACCCTCGGCCCTTGGGGCCTGATCGGGCCGGGCTTTCATGCGCCCGGCGCACTTACCTGGCGCTTCGCCTTGCCGAGGCCAAGTCTCGGCTTCATCGACGGCTTCGCTGCGACCCTGCCCTATCTGCCGCTCTACCTGCCTTTCGGTCTGTTGATGGTGGTCGGTGGCATCAACAACGCCGAGAGTGCCCGCGCGGCGGGCGACGACTATGAGACGCGTGACATCCTGTTGGTGGAGGCGATCTCGACGCTCGTCGCCGGCCTGTTTGGCGGCGTTGCCCAGACCACGCCCTACATCGGCCATCCCGCTTACAAGAAAATGGGCGCGCGCGCCGGCTACACTTTGTTCACTGGCGTATTCATTGGCCTCGGCGGCGTGTTCGGATATTTATCGACGATGGTCGAACTGCTGCCGCTGGCGGTGCTCGCGCCGATCTTGGTATTCGTCTCCATCGAGATGACGACCCAGGCCTTCGAAGCCAGCCCAGCGCGCCATGCGACGGCAGTCGCCTTCAGTTTCTTTCCCGCCATCGCGCGCCTGCTCGCCATTAAACTCGGCGACCCCAACTACGTGTCACCCGATCACTTCGCCGCATTGATGAAAGCCGGTGAACACGGTCTACCCGAACTCGCCCTCATCGTCACCTTGGGCAATGGCTTCATCATCACTTCCATGTTGTGGGGTGGCTTTCTTGCGGCGTTGATCGATAAGCGCTATGGCGCAGCGGTCGCGACCTTGCTCGCCGCTGCGGTGTTGACGCTGTTCGGCATCATCCATTCGGTCGAACCCGCTGGCGGCATGTATTGGCCGTGGGCCTTGTCGGGTGTGGCGCAAACACTCGTGTGGCAGTTCGCGGCAGCTTATGGCGTGCTGGCCGTCATCATCGCGTTGCTGGCCTTGCAGAAAAATGCAAAGCAGCCATGACCACTCTGCGACCGACGTGCGTCGCGATACTTCTGACGCTGGGTCTTCTGCAACATCACGTCGTGACTCTGGCCGGTGAGTGCGCAAGCCCTGCGCATCTCATGGCACGACTCGAATTGCTTTTCGGTACTGCGCTCCCCGATGGTCAGCAGCTTAGCGAAGAGGACTGGCAGAAGTTCGTTGACGAAGAAGTGACGCCGCGCTTTCCCGAGGGCCTGACCGAACTCGCGGGTCGCGGCCAATGGCGGCGACCCGACGGCGTCGTCAGTCACGAGCCGTCGCGTGTGTTGCTGATCTGGTATTCGCCCGCGATCACCAAGCACGCTGACATCGAAGCGATACGCAGCGCCTACAAGACGCGCTTCAAGCAGTTGTCGGTGATGCGAGTCGACGGTGCCGACTGCGTGTCGTTCTGAACGCAGATACTTCGGTGCGAATTCATTCGCACATTCAAAATCGAGCCGTCGCGCGGAATTCGAAGCGAATGTGCGCATGAATTCGCATCTACCGAGGGTGGTATTCGCGCTGTGAATACCGCCCCAAGCGAATTTCCATTTCGCAGTCCGCCACGGATCGCGCACACTGCGCGCCCTGGCTGGCTGTTGGCCATTGCGACCACAGCGCCGCTCATCACCACAGGGCACCATGTTCGCCGCATCGCTTTCACGCGCGCTCCGTCGTCACGGCATTCACTATGCCTGGGTCATTGCGGTCGTTACCTTCTGCGCGATGATGACTACCTCGGCAGCTCTCGGTCTGCCGGGCGCGATGCTACGGCCCTTGAGCGCCGAGTTCGGTTGGAACGTCGAACAGATATCCTCGGTGTTCGCGCTGCGCTTCGTCTTGTTCGGATTGCTGGGGCCGTTCGCCGCGTCCTTCATTCTGCGTTTCGGTGTGCGACGTGTGATGGTGACTGCTGCGGGTCTAATCGCGACAGCGATGATCCTCGCGACCCGCGTCACCGCGCTTTGGCAATTATTTCTGCTGTGGGGATTGATGCTAGGGATAGGCACCGGACTGACGGCTCTGGTGCTAGGCGCGATCGTCGCCAACCGCTGGTTCACCGCGCGGCGTGGGCTGGTGCTCGGTGTGCTGGCCGCCAGCACCGCGACCGGGCAGTTGCTGTTCCTGCCGATCGCCGCCTGGCTGATTGAGCATGTCGGTTGGCGTTATGCGGTGACGCCGGTATTCGTCGCCTGTCTCGCGGTCGCGAGTCTGGTGCTGCTGCTATTGCGTGATAGTCCAGCTGAACTTGGGTTGCGTGCCTATGGCGATGAAGCCGGCAGTGCGACCCCGATCGCACCGACCACCGCCACGCCCTTGAGTTGGCGCGCGCCTTTCGTCGCGCTGGCGGAAGCGGCGCAGGTCCGCAGCTTTTGGATCCTGGCCGGCACTTTCTTCATCTGCGGGCTCAGCACCAATGGTCTGGTGCAAACCCACTTCATCTCCTTGTGCGGCGACAAGGGTCTTGCCGCCGTACCGGCGGCTTCGGTGTTGTCGATGATGGGCGCTTTCGATCTTATCGGCACGACTTTGTCGGGCTATCTCTCGGATCGCCTCGACAACCGCAAGCTGTTGTTCTGGTATTACGGCTTGCGTGGCCTGTCCTTGTTCTGGCTGCCCTATTCGGCCTTCACGCTTTACGGCCTTTCATTGTTCGCCTTGTTCTATGGCCTCGATTGGATCGCGACCGTGCCGCCGACGGTCAAACTGGTCAGCCAGCAATTCGGCCATGAAAGGGCCGGCATCGTGTTTGGCTGGGTGTTCGCCGCCCATCAGCTCGGTGCCGCGACCGCAGCTTATGGCGCGGGGCTGACGCGCACGCTGTTGTTGACCTACACCCCGGCCTTGTTCGCGGCCGGGGCGGCCTGTCTGCTGGCCGCGCTAGCGGTGCTCGCCATCGCACGTCCGCCACGGATTATCCCCGCGCCTTGAGTTCGCCATAGAATCCGGCTTCCTGCGCCTACTCTGTGAAGGATCATTATCGTGTCCGCATCCCCCGCCGTTTTGTTCGAAGAAATCCCGACCGCTGGCGGTCAGCGTATCGGTGTCGCGTGCCTCAATGCCGAGAAGTCGCTCAATGCCTTGACGCTCGACATGATCGATTTGCTCGGTGAACGTTTGCCCATCTGGGCCGCCGACCCGAACATCGTGCTGGTGATGCTGGAAGGGACGGGCGCGCGCGCCTTCTGCGCCGGCGCCGATCTGCTGCGTCTGCATGCGGCCTGCGTGAGCCATCATGCCTCGCCGCAGCGTGACGACATCCGCGCCAACGGCTACGCCCTCGACTTCTTCTCACGGGAATATCGTCTCGACTATCTCATCCACACCTATCCCAAACCGGTGCTGTGCTGGGGACATGGCGTGGTGATGGGCGGCGGCATGGGCTTGATGGTCGGCGCCAGTCATCGCGTCGTGACCGCCGAGGTGCGAGTGGCGATGCCCGAGATCAACATCGGCCTGTATGCCGATGTCGCCGGCAGCTGGTTCCTGGCCCGTGCGCCCGGCCACACCGGTTTGTTTTTGGCTTTGACCGCCGCACAGCTCGGCGCCAGCGACGCTGTCTTTGCTGGCCTGGCGGATTATCAGATCGACCATGCGCGCAAGGCGGTGGTGATGGAGGCCTTGCTTGCGCATGCCTGGCATGCCGATAGCGCGCGCAATCGGCTCTCCCTCTCGCGCCTACTACAGTCTTTCAGCGCGCCCAACGGCGACCCCGGTCCGCTGCGCGAACACTTTGATCTCATCAACGCACTGTGTCGCGACGATGAGCCCGCCGACATCGTGCAGCGCATCACCACACTCGCGAGTGAGGACGCCTGGCTGAAGCGGGCCAGCGCCACCCTCGCTGCTGGCTCGCCGACCACGGCGGTGTTGTCCATCGCCTTGCAGCGTCGTTTGAAGATCGCCTCGCTGGCCGAAGTGTTCCGCGCCGAACTGGTCGCCTCGCTGGCCTGCGCCGCCCACTATGATCTCGCCGAGGGCATACGCGCATTGCTCATCGACAAGGACAGGCAGCCGCAATGGCGGCCGTCGAATGTCGCGGATGTGACGAGTGAGTGGCTAGACGAATTTTTTGTCAGCCCGTGGTCGGCCACAGAACATCCGCTGGCTGACCTCGGCCAATGACGCTGACACCATTTTTCGCTATCAAAGCAGAAAAGCGACGGTGAACAGCGCGCGGTCGTTATTCACCAGCACGACTTTCTTGAACGCCATGCGCAGTTCGTCCGCCACGCGCCGCAGCCGATAATGATTGCGCGCGACCCACAAGGTCTCGCCGCGCGCATTGGATTCAAATACCAGACTGTTGCAGTCGACGCTGAGTTCTTCGCCGTCGATCGCCATGATTTCGATATTCGAAATCAGCCGCCGCAGACGCGACGGTGGCAGTTGCGCATGCCGTTTGCCGCTCAACAACTGACGCACGCGCAGTGCGATACGCGAGCGGTTGTCATAGAGGATGGACATCTCCTGTTCCGGATCCACGCCCTCGCCATTGGCCGGCAGCCAATACACGCCGTCGTCGGTCCACAGCGCCTCCCACGCGGCGTATTGATGCTCGTCCTGTAGGCGCGCCTCGCGGTAGATGAACTGCGTGACCTCGTCCAGAGATGCGCGCATAGAGACCGCTGCGTTCATGCGCTGCTCTCCATCCATTGCCGGTAATGGCGCCAGATGCCGCGCGAGGGCACTTCGTCGGTCGCGCCGCCCACCCGATAGCCCTGCGCATCGCGCTGCTCGCGATGAAGGCCGCGTGCGAGATAGAGCCATTGTGGATCGCGCGCCGCGATGCCGCGCTGGTTGCGTTCGTACATGGCGGCATCGTCGGCCAACAGCAAGCCGGCTGGACCGACCGAGCCCATGGTCTGCTGGCGTAGGCGCCGATTGAGTTGCGGCGCGCCTTTGAACTGCAGCGCCGTGACATGCTGCACGGTGTCGTCAACCGCACGCGCCTGCAACACGAAGATTTGTATCTCGGCGATGAACAGATTAGGAAAGATCATCACATGTGGCGTGCCATCGATCAGGATCTCGCGCGCACGCTGTTCGCCGTGGGCAAGATTCATGGCTGCCACGTAGTCGGGGAAACGCTCGGCGCTGGTGCCGAACCAGCCCAGCGGCTGGCCGAGGCGCCGGAATTCCGGGCGCAGATCGAGTTCGGTATGGCCGTTGCCGTAGTCGCGACTTAAGGCCCGCGAGTCGGCGCCGTAGAGGGCACCGATGCTGCTGTCCGACACGCCGAAAACCGAGGCGTGGACGAAGGCCGGGTGATAGCCGTCGGTTTCGTTCTCGAGCACGAACTTCCAATTGGCCTTGACCCGATGTTGCAGAAAGCCGGTGGTGAGTTCGACTTCGCCCTCGGGCGAAAACGCCAGCAACCGGTCGATGGTCTCGGCGGCGCCGCCGAGGTAGTCCGCCAGTGTCGGCCCGTCGCTCGCCATCGAGCCGAAGACGAAGCCGCCATAGCTCGCCACCCGAGACACGTGGGCGAGACCGAGCTGGTCGCGCTGAAGGCCGTCATAGCCATCAGGGAAAGCCACGCTGTGCAAGCTGCCATCGCTACCAAAGCTCCAGGCATGAAACGGGCAGACGAAGCTGCGGCGATTGCCGCTTTGCTCCGCGCATACCTCATTGCCACGGTGTGGGCAGCGATTGAGCAGCAGATGTACGCGGCCCCGGCCATCGCGCGTCATCAACACCGGCGTCGGGCCGATGCTTTTCATGACGAAGTCGTGGGCCCGTGGGATCTCGCTTTCGTGGCCGACATAGACCCAGGTGCGATACCAGATGCGCGCCAGTTCCAGCGCGAAGATGGCGGGGTCGTGGTAGAGCGAGCCGTGGACACGGGCGGGCTGGATGAGATCGCTCCAAGCCCTGTCTTTCGCCGTGGTGTTCATGGATGGTTCTCGTCTTCTCCGCGACTGTCGTGACTCTCGAATGGCGCAGTCTAGCGGCACGGCGGTGGGCAGCGCGATGTCGCGGCGCGCCGGCTCCATCGCTTGCGCATCGCGCTGGGCGGCGGTTCTAATTCGAACAACATCCAGGAGACAACGACCATGGCCTACGAGCTTATCCTCATCGATGAACCCCGTGCGAAAGTCCGCCGCATCACCCTCAATCGTCCCGCCAAGCGCAATCCCTTGTCGAACGCATTGCGCGCGGAATTATTCGATGCATTCGAACAGGCAGACCGCGATGACAACATCGCGGTGATCGTCATTCGCGGCGCCGGGTCGAGTTTCTGCGCCGGTTACGATCTCAAGACTAATGTCGCGGAAGGCCAGCCCTGGCATACCGCCGGCGGGCTCGGCAATTGGCCACGCCATGTGGTCGAGGGTTGTTTCCGCATGTGGGATCTCGCCAAACCTCTCATCGCCCAGGTGCACGGCTACTGCCTGGCCGGCGGTACGGAACTCGTGACGGGATGCGATCTGGTCTATGTCGCCGAGGACGCCCAGATAGGCTATCCGCCGGTGCGTTCCATGAGCCCGCCCGACAATCAGTTCTACCCCTGGATAGTCGGCATGCGGCGCGCCATGGAGATGATGCTGACGGGCGACTCGATCAGTGGCATCGAAGCGGTCGAATGCGGCTTTGCCAATCGCGCCTTTGCGGCCGCCGATCTCGAAACTGCGGTGCTCGATATCGCCGAACGCGTGGCGCGCGTGCCGGCCGACATTCAGCAGATCAACAAACGCGCCGTGCATCGACAGATGGAGGCCATGGGTCTGCGCGCCGGCATACGCGCCGGTACCGAGCTGCAACAGATGGGCATGCAGACCCAATCCACCCAGGCTCATATGCACGAGCTACGCGCCGATCTCACCGCCGCGCTGACCAAGCGCGATCAAGGCTTCGGCGATTATCGGACTAAGACCCAGGAATGAATGGGGAGCATGGCCATGCCCGACAGCGACGACCTGCGGCTGCTGATTGCGGGCGGTTTTCCTCTGATTACGATTGAGACCTGCGAAGAGCACCGCGTCATCGAACTGGTGCGCGCGTACGCCACCCGTCTCGATGTATCACTGTCACGCTGGACCATCACCGATGGTCTGACGACGATTCGCGGTTTGGAATTCTTCAGCGCCGAGCAATTGCGCCTGGTCGACAACAGGGCAACGGCGACACCAAGCAAAGGCTCGGCCGATCCGGAAACAGCCTTGCGCGCCATCCGCGGCTCGCGCCAGAGCGGCCTGGTGTTGATGCTCGACTTCCATCCCTATTTTGACGAGCCACTGCATGTGCGCCTGATCAAGGAAATCGCCCAGGACTACGAGATCCGTCATCAGAAGCTCGTTTTCATCAGTCACGCGCTCAATCTCCCCGACGAACTGAAGTCCTTTGCGGCGGCCTTTACGCTGACCTTACCAACCCATGTCGAACTCGCGCGCATGGTCGCCGAGGAGGCTGAGTTGTGGGCCATGAGTGGCGACAAAAACAAGCTGCGCGCCGAGAAAAACGCCGTGTCGGCACTCATCAATAACCTTGGTGGACTGACGCGCACCGATGCGCGCCGCCTGATTCGCAATGCCATCCGCGATGATGGTGCGATCACGTCCAGCGACGTCAGCACGGTGTCGGCCGCGCGTTATGCCTTGCTCGGCGGCGATGGTCTGTTGTCGTTTGAATTTGATACCGCGAACCTCGATGACATCGGCGGTTTGCAACGACTGAAAGCCTGGCTCGGTGAGCGGCATATCGCCTTCAAGGGCAGCGAGACGGTGGACCGACCGCGCGGCCTCATGCTGTTGGGCGTACAGGGTGGAGGCAAGAGTCTGGCGGCCAAGGCGGTCGCCGGGGTGTGGAAAGTGCCGCTGCTCAGGCTCGACTTCGGGGTGCTCTACAACAAGTTCTTCGGTGAAACCGAAAGCAATATCCGCAAGGCGCTCGCTGCGGCGGCGGTGATGGCGCCCTGTGTCTTGTGGTGTGACGAAATCGAAAAAGGTATCGCGACCGGCGACAATGACAACGGCACCTCCAAACGCGTGCTTGCCACGCTGTTGACCTGGATGGCCGAGAACGACACGCCGGTGTTCGTGGTTGCGACTGCCAACAATATTGCCGATCTGCCGCCGGAGTTGATACGCAAAGGGCGCCTTGATGAGATTTTTTTCGTCGACTTGCCGAACGATAACGCGCGCCGCGAAATTTTCGCCATTCACCTGACGCGCCGTGGGCTCGCGCCCGAGCATTTCAATCTCGATCGGCTGGCCGCGCACAGCGCTGGCTTTTCCGGCGCGGAAATCGAACAGGCCGTGGTCTCGGCGCGCTATGCGGCCCAGGCACGCGAGCTGCCGGTAGACAACGCACTGATACTCACGCAACTGGCCGGCACGCAGCCCTTGTCCAGCGTGATGGCGGAGCAGGTCGCGGCGCTGCGCGCGTGGGCGGTGGGGCGGACGGTGGCGGCTGACTGAGGGCCACCGATAAATATAAAAATAAACCGGACACCATTTATCGTTTATCGACCCTCAACCTCCCCAAATGGGGAGAGCTACGCGGGCGCAATAGCCTGTCGCCTTGCGATGCTGCTCCGCATTCCTCGGTCCTGACGACCATCTCCTCGATTTCGCCCTGCCGGGCGGATATTCTCGCCCGAGGTACGCGGCGACAGACGGTGGTCTGCGCGCCGCGCGGCTTGCATATCACTGGTTCATTTCGATCTTGAGTTCGGCGGGCGCCAGCGCCGCGTCTGAACTGCCCGCGCATCGGTCTTCCGTCACGCGCTTCGAAGTGAATCCTTATCCGATTCAGAGAAGGAGCAGACCCATGGCGCAATCACGCTTGAGATTCGGAGCGTTTATTCCTCCCCACACACCGCCGGACGAGAATCCTATCCTCGCCCTCGAGCACGACATGGAACTCGTCGAGTGGCTGGACAAGCTCAACTACGACGAAGCCTGGATCGGTGAGCATCATTCTGGTGGTTGGGAAATTACCGCGAGCCCGGAGCTATTCATCGCTGCCGCCGCGCAGCGCACCCGTACCATCCGTCTCGGTACCGGGGTTGCATCCTTGCCCTATCACCATCCCCTGATCCTCGCCGATCGCATTCGTCAGCTCGACTACATGACGCGCGGCCGTGCGATGTTCGGTGTCGGGCCGGGTTCCTTGCCGGCCGATGCCTATATGCAGGGCATTCCGACGGCGCGCGTGCGCGATCGCATGGAAGAAGCGATCGAGCCGCTGGTACGTCTGTTGAACGGCGAGACCGTCAACTGCAAGACCGACTGGTTCGAGTTGAATAACGCTTCTTTGCAGTTCCCGCCCTACAACCCGCAAGGCATCGAGATAGCGGTCGCCAATCAGGTCTCGCCTACCGGTGCCCGTGCGGCCGGTAAATTCGGCTTGAGTCTGCTGTCTATCGGTGCCACTTCGGCCGGCGCCTTCAATGCGCTCGCTGCCAACTGGGACATCGCCGAAGAAACCGCCCGTGAGCATGGCCACACCATGGACCGCACCAGCTGGCGACTGGTCGGGCCGGTGCATGTCGCGGAAACCCGTGAGAAGGCGCGCGCCAATGTGCGCTACGGTCTCGCGCGCTGGGTTGATTACATGTCCAAGGTTGCAGCCTTGCCGCTCGGCACGCCGCCCGGCATGGACCCAGTCGATTACATGATCGACACCGGCTTTGCCGTGATCGGCACGCCCGATGACTACCTCGCTCAGATCGAAAGACTGACCGCGCAGTCCGGTGGCTTCGGTTGCTTCCTCAATCTCGACAACCATTGGGCCGATTGGGCCGAGACCAAGCGCTCCTATGAACTCATCGCACGCTTTGCTGTGCCCAAGATCAACAAGCTCAATGTCAATCGTCAGGCCTCGGAAGACTGGCTGCGCGACAACAACGAGGTGTTCCGTGGCGAACTGACAGCGGCGGTCGGGGCCAAGATTGCTGAACATGCGGCAGCCAAGGGCATTGACAAGCTCTCGCCCGATTATCTGGCGCTGTTCAACGCCACTCAGAAGTCGGCTGGCTGAGTGTCGGGCTCGTCGTCGCGCCACGGCGCGGCGGCGGGTCCACCCCTCGAATCCTCGAAGCCCCCATCTCGGTAGTCCGACGCTACGTCCCATGGCCTAAAGTCGTCGCACGCTAGTGCCGCTAGCTATCCCACGGACGGCACAGGTGATACGCCTAGGGCCCATGGATGGCGGCTTACCCCCTCGCGCTCTCCATGCCGGTGACCTCACGGCCACCCCAGCCTTAAGCAGCCCGCTTGCGGCATGACCGTCCTGACAGTTGCCCGATTGCCCTGGTTGGCGGTCGTGGGTTGCCCAACACAAGTACGGAGATTCTCACGATGAAGTCCAGAATGAGCGGCTTTACCCTGGTCGAAATGATCGGCGTGCTCGCCATCATCGGCATCCTTGCGGCGGTTGCAACGCCGCGCATCTTTGAGGCCATTCGAGAATCGCGCGTCAGCGCCTTCGTCGAGGACGTCTCGACCATCCGCACGGCGGTCACGTCCTACTACAAGGACACCGGACAGTTCCCGACCCACAACAGCCTGTCGGCCAATGCCAATCAGCATCAGCTGCTGCGTCAGGGCACTGCCGTGCCGGGCTGGAAAGGGCCGTACATCGGTCAGGAGCTGGTCAACGAATTCAAGCCGGGCAGCAACCTGATAGTCACCACCGGTACCGCTGCCGCCAACCAGTTCGACTTCGACGGCGATGGCACGGTCGACACCACCGGCACCGCGTCCTTCATCCAGATCGATGGCCTGACCGCCGATCAGGCGATGCGCGTGAGCGACGCCCTGGACAAGGACGGCTCGACGACGACCGGCGCCAAGGCCTGGTTCGCCGGCGGCCGAGTCAAGACCAGCACCGGCGCCGCGCCGGCCGCGAACGCCACCAACGTCGTGCTGTTCGTGCATATCGCTTCTAACTAGAGCACCAGCGCGAGCTACCCGATGAACGGACCCCTCAACGCGGTGCCGGCTGCGGGTAGCAAGCGGCCACTCGGCGAGCGTCTGCTCGCCGCTGGCGTCATCACTCGACCGCAGCTCGATCTCGCGCTGCGCGAAGGTCGGCGCCAGGGCAAGATGCTTGGCGAAAGCCTCATCACCCTGGGCTTCATCACTGCCGAAAGGCTGACCAATTCGTTGGCCGACGAGGCCAACTCCGAAGTCGTCGACGTGGCCACGGTGGTGGTCGACGACGCCGTGCTGGCGTTGGTGCCGCACGATCTGGCCAAGCGTTATCGCGCTCTGCCGATTCGTCGTGAAGGGGAGACCCTCACTGTCGTTCTGAGCAACGCCCTCAACGTCGTCGCCATCGACGTGCTGGAACGCGCCACCGGCTTGCGTCTTGATGTCGCGACCGCGCCGGAAGCGGATTTGGTCGATGCTATCGAGCGTCACTACGCGCAGCGCAGTTCGATCGAGGAAACCATCGACGCCGTGATGCGCGAAGGCTTCGTCGGCGACAACGAGGAAGATGACGCGCAAGCTCGGGGCATGATTCGCCTGGTCGAGGAAATTCTCGCGCTCGGCGTCAAGGCGCGCGCCACTGATATTCACCTCGAACAGGAAGAGCGCATCATCCGTGTGCGCATCCGCGTCGATGGCATCCTGCGTCAGGAAGTCCTGATTCCGGTCGCACTCGGCCCAGCACTCGCGGCGCGCATCAAGGTCATTGCAGGCCTGAACGTCTCGGAGAAACGCATTCCCCAGGACGGCCGCATCAATTTCAAATTCGGGCGCCGCGAAGTCGATCTGCGTGTCTCGACCTTGCCCACGCAGTATGGCGAAAGCATCGTCATGCGCATTCTCGAAAAGGGCAGTATCCACGTTGATTTCGATCAACTCGGCCTGCAGCCGGGCACGGCGGCGCGGCTGCTCGAAGCGGTGTCGCGGCCGCATGGCATGGTGTTGGTTACCGGTCCCACCGGCAGCGGCAAGACCACCACGCTCTACACCGTGCTTGGCCAGGTTGATGCCATGCAGCTCAGTGTCTTCACGCTGGAGGATCCGATTGAATACGGTCTGCCGCTGATCCGTCAGACCCAGGTCAAGCCCGATATCGGCTTGAGCTTCGCCGCCGGCCTGCGCGCGCTGCTGCGGCAGGACCCGGACGTCATTCTGCTCGGCGAAATCCGCGATGCCGAGACCGCGCAGCTCGCGGTGCGTGCCGCCTTGACCGGTCATCTATTGCTCTCGACCTTGCACACCAACGACGCTATCGGCGCCATTCCGCGTCTGGTCGACATGGGTATCGAGCCGTATCTGTTGACCTCGGCCCTGTCGGCGGTGGTCGGCCAGCGCCTGGTGCGACGGATCTGCAGCGCCTGCCGAGGCGAAGTGAAAAATCCGGCCGAGGAATACGCGCGTTTCAGCAATGTGCTGGGCCCGCTGGAGCACGGCCCCCTATGGGTCGGTGCTGGCTGCAATCTATGCCGCAACAGCGGTTATCGTGGCCGTGTCGCGATCTACGAAGTGTTGATTATCGACGAGCGTTTCCACGCGCCCATCCTCAAGGGCGTGCAACTGTCGGAGCTGCGCCAACTGGCCGCCGCCAGCGGCATGCAGAGCATGATCGAAGACGGTCTCGCCAAAGCGCGCGCCGGACTCACCACGCTCGATGAACTGGTTCGTGTGGTGCGCTGAGCGGCGAGTCGCGCGCCATGCTGAACTACCTTTATCGCGCTATCGACCGGGACGGTAACGGCGTTGCCGGCACGTTGGCCGCCGCCGACGAAAATTCGCTCGCCGAGAAATTGCAGGCTATCGGTTACTGGCTGGTCGAAGCGAAGACCTGCAAGCCCGAGGAACTACAAGAAGTCACGCAGATCAAGCGCGCCGATCTCGCTGAACTGTTTGGCAATCTCGCGGTATTGCTCGATGCCGGCTTGAGCATCGTGTCGGCCATGCGCACCCTCGAAGCGGAAAGTGACGAGGACGGTTTGAAGCGCGTCTTGACCGATCTGCGCCTCAACATCGAGACCGGCACCAGCCTCAACGAGGCGTTGACGCGTCACCCGAAAATCTTCGACGCGCAGATGCGCAACACCATCGCCGCCGGCGAGTACGGTGGCAATCTGGCGGAATCCCTGCGCGAAATCGCGCGTTATCTTGAATGGCTGCAACGGCTGCTGGCCGACGTCAAACAAGCCAGCAACTATCCAATCGTGGTGTTATGCGTGCTGGCCGTGTTCATGATGTTGCTGTTCGGCTTCGTGGTGCCGAAGTTCGCCGCTATTCTGACCGAACTCGGTCTCGAACTGCCGCTTGTTACCAAGATAGTGATCGGCATCGGCGGCTTTGTGCAGCACTACGGTCTGCTGGCGGCGGCCGGCATCATGCTCACTTTCGCCGCGGTGCGCTTGGTCCTGCGCCGCGTGCCACCCCTGGCCTTCGCGTTCGATCGTTTCAAGTTACGCATGCCGGTATTCGGTAAATTGCATCAGATGATCTGCCTGTCGCGGCTCACCCATCAGCTCGGGCTGCTGATGAAGTCGGGTGTGCCGATCACCAACGCCCTGGAACTCTGTCAGCATTCGCTCGGCAACCGTGTCTATGGCGAACTGGTCGGCGCGGCCTTGAATGTCGTGATGCAGGGCGGTGTGTTGAGTGCAGCTTTCCGTGACAAGGCCGATATCCCGGGCATGCTGGTAAGAATGATTGCAGTTGGCGAGGAAACCGGGCGCATGGAATATGCCCTTGGCCATGTCTCTCATTATCTAGACGAAGAGATCCCCCGTCATATCAAGAAACTGTTTGGCATCATCGAGCCGCTGGTGATGTTGACCTTGATCAGTCTGGTCGGCACGGTGGCGCTCGCTATCTTCCTGCCCTTGATGAGCATGATAGGCGGGCTGGGAAGATGAGCTTGTCGACCCTGCGTCGTAGCCACGGCTTTACGCTGATCGAGATGATAGGCGTACTGGCCATCATCTCGACCTTGGCGGCGGTACTGGTGCCGAATGTAGTGAAGTCCGTTGACGAGGCGGTGATGGAGGCCGAGGGTAAAGACCTCACGACACTCGCCGGCGCGCTGGAGACTTATACCAGCAGTCAGAAAATCATTCCCAATGCCGCCGGCTGGGTTGCGGCGCTGGCCGGTGTGACCAGCATGAGCACCAACAAGATCAATCTCAACGAGCGCGGCTTTACGCGGGGCTACTATGTCGACCCGCGCTTCTTCACCTCGACCGCCACGGCTTTCGCCGGCTACACCCAGACTAACGGCCCCACTACGGCACCGTTCTCGCCGCGCATCATGGTGGTCTCGGACTTGACGCGTAACGCACCGGCCGCGCCGACCACCGCCGCCGCCTTCAATGCAATCTGGGATCAGACTGGCGGCGCGACGGTGGTTGAAGGCGCACGCGTGCGCGTGCAACGCA
>JAYWAC010000327.1:0-8303 GCA_043782755.1 Pseudomonadota bacterium
GTGACCTTGCCGCAGCTCTTCAGGCGTTCGGGATGATCGCCGCGCGCCGCCGCCGCCACCACTTCCGGCGACAGCATCGAGACCAACATCGGCGCTTCCGCCTGGCCGTAGCATTGGCAGATCACCGGACCGAATACTTCCACACCGCGCCGGAACTTGTCCGGCGACACTGGCGCCGCCGCGATCAATATCTGACGCAGACTCGAACAGTCGTAGTTCTTGACCTCGGCATGTTCGAGCAAGGCGTAGTAGGCGGTCGGCGGCAAGAAGACATGGGTCACGCGATGGCTCTGTATCGCTTCCAGCACTGCGCTCGCATCAAAGCCCGGCAACACCACGGTGGTGCCTCCTACTGCCGCGAAGATCACGATGATCGCACCGGCAGCATGGGTGATGGGTGCGACCGCGAGATGCACGATGTGGTCTTCGCGACCGGCGACATAATGCGTGAGCCCCAACTCGATCATGGTGCCGACTGCGGCATTGCTCATCTCCACGCCCTTGGACGGGCCGGTCGTACCGCCGGTCGGCCAGCGCGAGAACGGGCTCGTCGGCGCACTGAAAGCATCGGACCAGTCGGGGATCTCGACACCCACGCCGGCCGCGCAGAAATCCTTTAACAGCGGCGCGGCGCACTCAGCGCTGTCCAGGCAATAGACGCCTCGTAACTCCGGCATCACGGCCATCGCCTGCTTGGCGAGATCGGCCACGCTGGAATGGAAGAACAACCAGCGCGTGCGCGTGTAGGCCATGTAGGCGCCATTGGCGCTGGCCGAGTTGCGCACATTGACTGGCACCCAGGCGCCACCGGCGCGCATCGAGGCAAACACGCACAGCATCGCCAGCGGATCGTTCGGCGCATAGACCGCGATCGAATCGCCCACAGCGAAACCGGCTGCAAACAAGCCACGTGCGATGTCGTCGATCAAGTCCTTCGCCGCGCCGAAGGTATAGGTCTGACCGTTACCGATCAGAAAGGGACGCGCCGGATCGATGGCAGCGCCACGCTCGAAATAGTCTATGGGTCGCATGCCGTGCTCTGCTTGAAGTCCATTCGGGGAGGCAAGCCATCATGCCTATCGCGGCCAGTGCTTTCAATCGCACCCGGCAGCGAGTGCGCGGTTCTAGTCGTGCATGTCATCGTGCATGATTTGACGCGGTGTCGCGGCACAGACGCCGCTCAGCAACAAGCTTAAGGCTATCCACAGCATTTCGCGCGCACGCCGCACGAGGGCGGTCGCCACGCCCACGGACTGCGCACCAAGCAACCAGTCGATCATCACCAGGATGGCGGCCTCTTGGACGCCGAGCGAGGCGGGAATGAAGAAACTCGCGGCGCGCATACTCTGCACGAAGGCTTCCATGATCCACACGTCGGCAAAACTGACGGTGGTGCCTAGCGCATGCAGAATGAGCCAGGCTTCCAATGCGCCCAACACCCACGCCAGCCAGGCTGCGCCTATCGACATCAGCAGCGCCAGGCGATGCGCGCCGTAATAGGCCACGAGCTTGCGATCGATGTCCTCGACGGCGGCGATGGCGCGCACCAGACGCGCGGCCCAGCGTGTATTACCGAGCGCGCGCGCGAGCCGTGTCGAGAGCTTGAAATACTGTACGAGGAAAATCGCCACCGTGCCGGCCACCACCACCAGCAAGGTCGCCGCCGCCAAACCCTGTTGATAGTTGCTGAGCCCCGGCCGTCGCCACACCAGTGCCACACCGATGGCGACGAAGGCGATCAGTGCAAACATCGTGCTGGTGCGCGCGATGACAATGCCGGCGCCGGTCTCGCGCCATGGCACGCCATAACGACGCTTCATAAGCCAGGCCTTGACTGGCTCGCCGCCAAGCGCGGCCATCGGCGTCACATTGTTGTAGGCATCGCCGATCATGCGCACCAACCACAGCCGCGCGAACCAGCGCAGCGTGCGTGGCACCTGCGGCAGCGCGGCCTGCCAGTTGATGACGTCAGCCGCGAAATAGACCAGAAACAAGGCGCAGATCTGGGCGAAGGTCGTCCAGCCCACGGCCTCGATGTGGGTACGCAACTGCCCGACATCGGTCTGGTAAAGCACGGCCACCAGCAGCGCCAGGCCGAGCACGGGAAACAACAGATGAGTGATGCGCACGGGGTGAGGTCCGCTCGGTCTGTCAACAGTGCGCGCAGCTTAGCCGAATTCGCGCTAGCGGCTCCAACTCGACACCAGCGGACACACTATCGGGGCCTGTCGAGGCGTGGCGAGTTCCGCTAGTCTCGGCCGACACCACGAGGAGAATCGTCATGAGCATCGAAGATAACAAGGCCCTGGTCAACAAGTTCTGGCAGGTGTTTTCCGCCGGCAAATATGATCAAGCGCTGGCCATGTTGGCCGACGACGCGACCTGGTGGGTGGCCGGCACTACCGCGCTGTCTCACACCTATAACAAGGCTGAATTCGCCGACTTGCTTGCGCAGATCACGCCGATGGCGCCCACAGGTCTGTCGGTGAAGCCGACGGCGCTGTGCGCGGAAGGCGAGCGCGTATCGGTCGAGGCGGTGTCCTACGGCGAGTTCAACAACGGCCGCGTGTACAAGAACGAATACCATTTCATGATGGTGATTCGTGATGGCAAGTTCGTCTCGGTGCGCGAGTACCTCGATACCGAACACGTCGCCGCGACCTTCGCACCCTGAGCGCGACGCGCTTCAGTTCACGACCCGCAGCAGCGGCGCCGCTCGTGCACACAGCGTCGTGCTGCGTCCTACGCCGAGCGTGGCTCTTGCGCACGCGCAGTACCACGCTTAGCAGCGGTGACGGCAGCTCAGGTATTAGAGATCAGTTGGCGTCAAACGAAGCTACAACGCTCAGTCGACGATGTGCACGTAACCGCGTTTGAGCGCGTGTTCCAGCGCGGCGAAACCCTCCAGCGCTTCGCTATAGGCCTGGCGCAGCCGTTGCAGTTCGAGCGCGGCTTCGGTGGTGATGCATTCGCTATGGCAGTCCTTGCCGAGATTCAACACGGTGTACAGATAGCGCGCCCGCAGGCAGGCCACCATCTTGGCCACGTTGATGAAGGCGGTCTTGCTGATGTCACCGGTCGCCGCGCCTATCTGGCTGCGATTGATGGTGGTGATCGACTGCTCAAGCTCGTGGTGCAGTCGGCGGTGGTCAATTTCTTCGTCGGTGCTCAACATGGTCGGGTCTCCTGGGCAATAGGGACCGCAGCCTAGCTGTGGCTGACGGGGCGCCCCGAGATCCTTAGCGGCGGGATGGCGAGGATCTTCAGTCGGACCGACCTTCCACGGCACGAGCCCACGGCGCGACCTGGAATGTGCGAATACATTCGCACACCAAAAACCACCGCCCCTAAAACCGCCGCTCCTCCAGCGGCGGTGGCGAATACTGGTAGAACCAGGTCTCGCTCAGCGGCACGCCGTCGAATTCAAGATAGAGCTTGATGTTGATGGGGTCGGTGGATTCGTCCGGTACCAGATCGAAGATCGCGCGGTAACCACCGATGGCATCGAGCGGACGACAGGAAGTCGTCTCCGTCGTGCCGCGACTGACTTCGAGTTTCAGATCGAGCCGCGCGTCGTGCGCCAGCAGCGGCAACTTGCCGCCGGCGAAATCGACGGCGAAACGCCAGGAGAAATGCTCGCGCTTGTTGCCGACCACACCGCCGATGCCGGTGCGCGTGGCAGCGACGATCGCGAGGCCCGGCGCAACCGGTGGCTTGTGTCCCCAGTGCAGGCGGTAGGCATACAGCACTTCGTCGCCGGCAGTGGGCGGTGTTTCGGGATGCCAGAAGGCGACGATGTTATCGAAGGTCTCATCCATGGTCGGCAGTTCCACCAGCACCACGCCGCCCGCGCCCCAATCGCCCTTGGGCTCGACCCACACGCCCGGCCGGCGCTCGTAGAACACGCCGTCATCCTGGTAGTGATCGAACAAACGATCGCGTTGCAAGAGGCCAAAGCCACGCGGCGTGTGGTCGCTGTAATGGTTGTAACGCAGATGACGCGGGTTCTCGAGCGGCCGCCAGATCCATTCGCCGCTGCCGGTCCACATCGCAAGCCCGTCGGAATCGTGGATCTCGGGACGGATGTCATTGGCCAGGCGGCGATCGTTCTCGCCGGTCTGATACATGCTGGTCAGCGGTGCAATGCCGAGACGTTCGATGGTCTGGCGCGGATAGATGGCGGCATCGACGTCCATCACCATGAGTTCGCCAGGTACCATCTCGATGCGATAGGCACCGGCGCAACTCGGCGAATCGAGCAAGGCGTAGATCACCAGACGATAGCCACCGATGGCCGGACGCTCCAGCCAGAAATGGGTGAAATAGGGGAACTCTTCAGGATGCTCGGCGCCGGTGTCGATGGCCAGACCACGCACCGACATGCCGTACTGCTTCTCGACGCCGACCGCGCGGAAATAACTTGCGCCGAGAAAGGCCGCGACGTCGATCTCGGGATTGGTCTCGTCGATAACGCGAAAGCCGGCATAGCCGAGATCGGGACTGAACTGGCTGCCGTCAATGCCGCTCTTGCTGAAATCAAACGCAGCCGGGTTATAGGCGATGGGTGTCGCCGTGCCGTCGTGCAGTTCGAACAGATGCACGGGTCGTTTGAAAATGAAACCGGGATGAAAGAAGCGCAGTTCGAGACCGCGTTTCTCGCCGTGCCACAGCGAATGGTCGGGGCGGTAATGGATCAGCTGATAGTGAGCGTAGTCGATATCTTGCAGCGCTTGCGGCAACTCACCTTCGTGGGCTTCATAGGCTTGCGCGGCCAGGGTACGCGCCTGGCCCTTGAGCCAGGCGTAGTCGAATCCTTTCTCGGGCGCGTCGGGCAGACGTAATGGCGCGGCATGCGGATTGCGCCAGACGCCGGCCAGCGCCAGCAGTTTCAGTAGAGAGCGGCGATGCATATGCGCTATGTGCGGCCAGCGTGAGCCGGCCCGGCATTCCGTAATGGGCAGGGTCTAAGAGTACGGGATCCACGCCGACAGGAATACCCCGCCCATCACGTCATGATGCTTACGTGCTGGACCGTTCTGCGGCCATCCACGCGCGCAGCAACGAGCGCGTCCTGTTTGCACACAGCGCAGGTGTTGATATAAACCTCGACCACGGTATACACGCCATCGCCCGCCAGCGACGACAAGGACGTCTCGGCCTTAAACCATGAAGTCCTGCGGTGCGATAGACCCACCACTGCGTTCACTGGCCCGCACCGGCATTGCGACCGGTGTCGTGAACTCAGCAACAGATCACAACACCGAGGTAGCGAGCCATGAACGAAGACAGCATCCGCCAGCGCGCCACTGAACTGCTCGCGGGTCATGCGTCCTGTCAGCCTTTCACGCCCTTCAGCGGCGACGCCGCGCTGCCCTCGCTGACGGTCGCCTATGCGGTGCAACGCAGTTACATCGCGACCCTCTGCGCCGAGCTTGGCACCCCCCTTGCCGGTTACAAGATAGGCCTGACCTCGCCGCGCATGCAGGCCATGTGTGGCATCGACAGTCCCATCGCCGGGCGCGTGCTGGCGACGCGCCTGCTGGCCGATGGCGTGGCCTTGCGTCGCGCGGACTATGGCCGCCTCGGTATCGAATTCGAGATCGGCGTGCGCTTGGGCAGCGATCTGCCGGCGAGCCAGGCACCACATAGCTATGCGAGCGTCGCAGCGGCGGTGGCGGCGGTCGCGCCTGCGGTGGAAGTGGTGGACGATCGTGGCGCCGACTACCAGGGTCTCGACATGCACTCGCTGGTGGCCGACAACGCCTGGAATGCCGGCGTCATCCTCGGCACCTGGCAAACAGTCTGGCCCGATCTCGCCGCGCTGGTCGGCGTGGTGATGCGCAATGACGAGGAACTCGATCGCGGTCATGGCCGCGATGTGCTCGGCCATCCTTTTCATGCCCTGACCTGGCTCGCCAATCATCTCGCCGCGAGCGGCGAAGGCTTACGCGCCGGCGACGTCGTCGCTACCGGCAGTATCGTGCCGACGCGATTTCCGACTGGCTTAGAACAGTATCGCTACAGCCTCGAGACGCTCGGCGAGATCAAGTTCAGCATCGTCGACTGAGCAACGCGTGAGCCAGTCCACTTTTGACGGCGAGGCCGCCGCCCTCGCCAATCGTCTACGCAAGAACGCACGCCATCTGGCGCGCTGGGCGCGGCGCGAGGATCTGGAGGCCTATCGCCTCTACGATCGCGACATTCCCGAATTCCCCTACGCCATCGATCGCTACGGCGAATGGCTGCACGCGCAGTTGTTCGAAGGCAAACGCCCGATCACCGATGCCGACATCGCCGCGCATCTCGACACCATCAGCGCGAGCTTGGAAGTGCCACTGGTGCACATCGCGATCAAGGTCCGACGCCGTCAACGCGGCAGCTCACAATACGAGAAACTCGCCGACGACGGCCCGTCGTTCACGGTGCGCGAGCGTGGACATGTGTTTGAAGTGAATCTGCTGCGCTATCTCGACAGCGGCCTGTTCCTCGATCATCGCGACACGCGCCGCATGGTCGGCAGTGAGGCGCGCGACAAACGCGTGCTGAACCTGTTCGCCTATACCGGCAGCTTCACGGTCTATGCCGCCTGCGCGGGGGCAGCGTCCAGTGTGACGGTCGACATGTCCCACACCTATCAGGATTGGACAGCGCGCAATCTCGCGCTGAACGGCATTGCCGACTTCACAAAGCACAGCCTGGTGACGGACGATGTGATGACGTGGTTGGGCGCAGCGACCTATCGCCGTGAACGCTTCGATGTGATCGTGCTCGACCCGCCGAGTTTCTCCAATTCGAAACGCATGCAAGACAGCTTTGATGTGCAGCGCGATCAGGCGTCCCTGCTGGCCGCCACGCTGCGACTGTTGTCACCCGGCGGCACCTTGTATTTCTCGAATAATCGTCAGGGCTTCAAGCTCGATGCAGCGGTGGCGGCAATGGCACGCTTCGAAGAGATCACCGCACGCACCGTGCCAGAGGATTTCAAGCGGCGCACGCCACATCGGTGTTGGCGGGTGAAACGCGATTGAGGAAGGGTGTAGTTTCCCCCATCCCTCTTTGTTTGTGGGTCCGACTTCAGTCGGACATTCCTTCCAGAGCGTATCGCCGCAGCGCGCCATTCAATGTCCGACTGAAGTCGGACCCACAATGTAAGAAGGGCTCGGTCGAGACCTTTAACCCATGGTCTGCACCTTGCTCGGCGTGACCTTGTAGATCACCCGCACTTCACCCGCCTGGCGGAAGGGATAGGTGTCCTGGCCGAGGTACTTCTTGGCCAGCGAATCAATATGTGCATCGCCACCCTGCTCGGTGATCTCGGTGATCTCGCCGATGATCTGGATGTAGCGATAGGCATTGTCGGGGTCGAGAATGGACAACGCTACGTGGGGACGCGCGCGCATGTTTTTGTCCTTGACGCGGCCCTTGGCCGAGTTCAGCAGGATGTGCTGGCCATCATAGCCGAACCAGATCGGTGTGACCTGCGGCGTACCGTCCTTCATGACGGTGCCGAGGTGGGCGAAGGTCACTTTGCTAGTGAGCAGGTCTTGGAAATTTTCCGGGATGGTGGCGGCCATGGGCATGTCCTCGCGACTGGCGTTGATACGCGCCGCGAATGCGGCGGCTGCCGCAAGTTAGCCGCGCACCCGCAGCGGGTCAAGGCGCGCGCGCGGCTTAAGCACCGCAGGTCGGTACGCGCAACGTCTGGCCTTCGCGCAACGCATAATGCGGTGCCGACAGACCATTCATGCTGGCGAAGTCCTTGAGGCTGCTGCAGCCGTGCTTGCGCGCGATGGTAATGAGGGTTTCGCCCTTGGCAACCTTGTGGGTCTGCTTGGCGGCCACAGTGGCAGTGGGCGTGGTGGCAGCACTGCGTGTCGCGGCCGGCGCCGGGCTGGCGCTGCTGCTCGCGACCACGGTGCGTACGCCGGCACGCGGCGCCACACCGGGAATACGCGCGTCCTGCAAAGCCTGCGCGCGCGCCACCATTTCCGGCGCGATACAACGTCGCTGATAGGCAATGACCGCCCGCGCCGGGGCTTCCAAACGCGTACCTGCCGGCAGACGCATAGTGGCCTCCCAGCGCGGATTCAGATTACGCAGGGTGCGGAACCAGCCTCGCTCGTTGCCATCCTGAGCCAGGCAGATGCTGAGTTCGTTGAGCGACATGGCCGTGCTCAGATTGATCTCGCCTGGACGCTGATCGACCTTGGGGAAACGCAGACCATAGTCCTCGGGATGCAGAAACAACCAGGCCGCAGCCAGCACCATCGGCACGTATTCACGGGTCTCGGGCGCCAGCGCCT
>JAYWAC010000328.1:0-21932 GCA_043782755.1 Pseudomonadota bacterium
GGGCCGATGATCCAGCGGTCGAGACCAACGAGTCCGAACCCGAGACCGAGCAGTGCCACCACCTTCCATTCATAGGCCGTATCCCATTTCGTCGGTGAAGCGGCCATATGAACTCCGTACAAAGTGAGTTAAAAACACAGGCAACGTCCCGCACAGGGACGGTACGAAGCAGCTAGCAGATGCAGCCTAGTATAAAGTCAAATTTCACGACATCTTTGTTTTCTTTCATCATGCGTAGACCAATTGTGAAGCGAACAGACGGTGTCGGGAGGACTCGGAGCGATGCTCTCGATTTCTACAATGGCAAGGGCTATTGCGGCCGGTAGCGGCGCTGGCGACGGAAGAAATGAATTGCTTCCGCGTTAACAGGAACGTCCGGAATGTAGAAAGCTGAAACGCAACAACGACCGTCTCGATCGGGTCGAACGCAGCCCCCAGCGCTCGGATCGCACGCGAAGCGTCAGGCGTCAGACTCGTGTCTACCGGAATTCGCCGCGATTGTTTGCGCGGCGTCCTGCGGTTACATCCCTCATTACCGCTGAGGCTAAACCTAGAATGCAACGCCAGGGGCCATTGCGGGCGTTCAGTCTCCAGGTTTCCCCGGAACAAAACCGTTGCTTAGCGACATTCGTTTGACCCACGGTCAAAACTGTAGCGATCTGGCACTTGTAGCTCTACCTCCTGGGGTGAGTGTGGGAGCGAAACGCAGACTCGTCGCAAACGTTGCGTTTGCGACGAGCCTGACGTCATTTTTCCGCACTCGAACTTATATGGCGGCGAGACGCGCTCGTTGCTGGCGGGTCGCTTCGACGTCCACCGCCAGCGACTCGTCCTCGACCTTACCGCGCAACACCACGCCATAGACATCGTGTGCTCGTGCCAGTGTTTCCCAACGCTCAAGCACGTCCTGCAACACGCGTGCTGGATCGCGGTCCAGCGGTGAACCATAGCCGCCGCCGCCGCAATCGACGCCGCGCACGAATTCACCAGGTTGCAGGCGGCACTCGACCACGCCCGGTAGTTTGTCTTCGCTGCCATCGGCATGGACGTGATAGGTCTGTGCCGCTGGCCCGGCGTGACCGCCGCGCACGCCTTGCGGCGGATTGACCTGACCGTCGCAGGACACCACCACCGTCATGGCGTCTTTGCGCGGACCGTAGATCACTTCACCACCCGGCGCGCCACGGAAGCGGCCGGCACCGCCGCCGCCTTCCACCACGCGCAGCGACTTGATAGTGATCGGATATTTCGATTCATCCACTTCCACGCTGCCGCGATACATCAAGCCGCCGGCTACCGGCAGGCCGTAGTTCAGCCAGCCGTCGGTGGTGGGCGTGCCTGGGCCGCCGTTCACCACCAGCCATTCCTGGTTGATAAACGGGCTGCCACCCGCGCGCCAGTCCTTGCCCGAGATGACCCCCGCACCAGCCCCCATGCCGATCGCGCCTTCAGCGAGACCATGGCCATCGCCAATCGCGGCGAAGGCTGCTTGCGTGGTGTTGACTATGCGATCGCCGATATTGGTGGTCGCCATCGAGCACGAATGGGGAAACTTCGGAATACCGACGATGCAGCCTTCGCGCAACTTTACTGTCACGCGCGCGAAGCTGCCGCCGTTATGTGGCACGTCCTGATCGATGCAGTTGAAGACGCCGGCCATGGCGTTGCTGGTGGCACAGGCGACCGACTGGTTGAGGCCGAAGTCTTTGTTGTCTTCGTTATGGGTGAGGTCGACTTCGATGGTGCCGTTGATCGCATCGACGTTGATGTCGACGCGGATGTCGAGCCCATCGGGCAACACCGGCGGCTGCGGGTCATAGTGGCCGACGTTGCTCAGTCGTCCGTTAGGCAGTTTCTTGATCGCCTCGACCATGCGTCTCTCGGAATAGGCGAACCAGTCGCGCACGAACTGACGGATGGTATCCATGCCATAGCGACGCACCAGTTCAGTTAGACGCCGTTCGCCGATGCGCGCCGCGCCGACGGTGGCGAGGAAATCGCCATACCATTGCTCGGGCACGCGGATGCGACGACGACACATGCGGATGATGTCTTCAACATCCTTGTAATCCTTCTGCACGCGCACGCAGGGAAAGATCAGCGCGCCTTCTTCATAGACGTCGCGCGCATAGGCGTGATAGGTGCTAGGGATGGAGTTGCCGCAATCGGCCTGATGGGCTTTCGCGCAGGTGGTGAATAGATGCTCACCGTCGACGATCACCGGGCACATGATCATGTGATCCGCAGCGTGAGTATTGCCGAGATAGGGATCGTTGTGCAGGAAGGCGTCGCCCGGCGTCAGATCCTTATGCAGATCGCACATCGATTGCGATTGCAGCGCGCTGCCGAAGATATGCACCGGCAGACCTTCGCCGGGACACAGCAGTTGATTGTCGGCGGTGACAATCGCGCAGGAGAAATCGCGCACCACGGCCAGCACCGCTGAACGCGCAGTGCGCAGCAGCGTGTTGGACATCTCGCGCACGATGGCATTGAGACGGTTGGCGAGCACCGCCATCAACACCGGGTCCATGGTGTAGGCGGGGGCGTTGTCAGTCAGCTTATCGGGCATATTGTCGGTGTGGGGCTGGTTCACAGGCTGGTCTCCTTCGGCGGTGTCAGGATGTAACGGCCACCGGCGCTGACGCGCGCGCTGGCGCCCGGATTGACCACCAGGGTCGAGGTCGGCTCTTCGATGATGGCGGGGCCGTCGATGACGGCACCTACTGGCAGGCGATCGCCTAGATAGATCGGTGTCTCGACCGCGCCACCGCGACCGAAATAGGCCGGGCGACGACGATCAGGGTCGGCCTTGCTTGCACCGGCCGCACGACTCGGCTCCAGCGACGGCGCATTCACGCTCGCGATCAAGCGCCCGCGCCAATTGAGGCACTCCACTGCCTGGCCGATGTCGGTGATGGCGAATACGCGTTCGTGGACGCGATGAAATTCCTCGACTAGCGCGGTGACATCGTTGGCGTCGTTGAAGCAGTTGGCCGCCACCTCGATCTCGAGTTCCCAGACCTGAAAGCGATAGCGCGCTTCGACGAAGTAGCGCTTCTTCACGTCGGTGATACCGCGTTCGCGCAGACGACCGGCGAATATTTCAAGACGCGCATCGATGTCGGCCAGCGCGCCGTTGACGCCATCGAAATCGAATTGATCAGTCGAGGTCAGACGCGCCGCGCCGGCCTCGGTGATGATGTCGGAGAACTGCATGCCGGACGCACTTAAAGCGCCTGCTGTACGCGGCACCAGCACAGTCTGACAACCGAGCTCAGCGGCGATGGGCATCGCGCCGAGACCACCGGCGCCGCCACCGGCGACCAGGATGGATTCGGCCGGATTGATGCCTTCGTTGATGGTCAGTTCCTTGATCGCCTGAATCATGTTCTCGTTGGCGACCGTCATGATCGCAAACGCTGCGCGCTCGATGGTTTCAGCGAGGCTCACCGCAACCGGTTCGATGGCGCGGCGTGCTGCGGCTTCGTCGAGTTGCATGCGGCCACCCAGAAAGTGGGCGGGGTCGATGTAACCGAGTACCACCGCAGCATCGGTCACCGTTGCTTGTGTGCCACCACGGCCGTAACAAGCCGGGCCGGGTTCCGAGCCGGCCGATTGCGGACCGACGCGCAACAGACCACCGGAATCGACCCACGCGATCGAACCGCCACCGGCGCCGATGGAATGCACCGCGACTGAGGCCATGCCGAGGTTGTCGCCGACCCATTGCGGGCCGAGCCAGGTGTCACGCGAATATTCCACCGCGCCGTCACGTACCAGACTCACGTCGAAGGTTGTACCACCGGCATCGCAGACGATGATGTCACGCGTGAGATTTTCTGCCGCCGCGTAAGCGAGCCCGGCGATGGGCGCCATGGCCGGGCCGGATTTCACTAGATATATCGGCTTCTGCACGACGTCGCCGAGATGCATGACGCCACCAAACGAAGTGCTGACCAGAATGTCGTTGTGATAGCCAGCCGCGCGCAGATCAGTTTCCAAGGTCAGCAGGTATTCCTGCATGAGAGGCTTCAAGGAAGCATCGATGGCGGTCGAGGACGCGCGGCGGTATTCGCGCAGTATCGGATTCAGTTGATGGGAGAGCGTGTAGGGAATCCCGGGCAACACTTCTTCAAGTAACTGCCCGACGCGCAATTCGTGGACGGCATTGGCGATCGACCACAACAAACAGACCGCGACTGCTTCCACGCCGCGTGCTTGCAGACCGCCGAGCATGGCCCGCACGGCGGCTTCGTCCAGCGCTTTCTCGATGCCGCCTTCGGCATTCACGCGTTCGGGAATCTCGAAGGTCAGGCGGCGCGGCACATAGGGCGCCGGGTATTCCATCTGCAGATTGTGCGGTTCCGACTTGCCGCCTTCCTTTAACAACAGAATGTCGGGAAAGCCCTCAGTGGTGAGGAAGGCGGTGCGTGCGGTCTTGCGTTCGACGATGCCATTGGTGCCGCGCGTGGTGCCGTAGAGAAACATCGCGGTGTCGGCGAGCAGGGCGGGAACGGTGAGATTCAGTTCTTCAGCCGCGACTTCGAGACCGGCGGCGATACTGGCGAAGGCGCGTTTGCGATCCGTGAGGGCTTTGCCGACGGTGAAGTGCCCGGCGTTATCGGTCACGACCACGTCGGTGAAGGTGCCCCCGGTGTCGACGGAGATGCGATATGGCATGGGTCTCGGTCCCTAGGTGCTGGTGGCTGGGTTCAGATCAGATCGATGTTCAGCGAAGCTACGTGCGGTGCGTGGCCTCGTCAACACAGGTGTGGCGCGACCGCGTGACGAGTCGCGTGGCGTGCTCTACAACGCTCAGACCGAGAGTGCCTGCAGCGGCGGCACATAGGCATGGCCCAGGGCCTGCGCCACCGCCTCACAGGTCACATGACCGGCGTGGATATTGAGGCCATTGGCGAGGCCGACATCCTCGGCCAGTGCGCGTTTCACGCCCTTGTCGGCCAGCGCGACCACATAGGGCAAGGTGGCGTTGTTGAGCGCGAAGGTTGAGGTACGCGGCACCGCGCCCGGCATATTGGCCACGCAGTAATGCACCACGCCGCATTCGACGAAGGTCGGATGCTGATGCGTGGTCGGGTGCGAGGTCTCGAAGCAGCCACCCTGGTCGATGGCGACGTCCACTACTACTGCGCCGCGTTTCATTTTCTCGAGCGTGGCGCGCGTCACGAGTTTCGGCGCGGCGGCGCCCGGGATCAACACGGCGCCGATGATGAGGTCTGCCTCGCGCGCCCATTGATCGATACGATCGACGGTCGAATACACGCATTTGATGCGGCCTGTGTATTTGTCCGACAAATGACGCAGGCGGTCGAGGGATTTGTCGAAGAGCGTGACATCGGCGCCGAGGCCGATGGCCATCTGCGCGGCATGATCGCCGACCACCCCGCCGCCGATGATCAAGACTTTGGCCGGCGCCACACCCGGCACGCCGCCGAGCAGGATGCCTTCACCGCCCTGCGCCATTTCGAGACAGTGGGCGCCGGCCTGCACCGCGAGTCGTCCAGCCACTTCGCTCATGGGCGCGAGCAGCGGCAGGCCGCCGTGGGTATCAGTAACAGTCTCGTAGGCGATGGCAGTCACGCCGGAGGCGAGCAGGCCACGCGCCTGTTCGGCATCGGGCGCGAGATGGAGATAAGTGAACAGCAGCTGGTCGGGGCGCAGCCGCGCGATCTCCTGCGGTTGCGGTTCTTTCACTTTGACCACCATCTCAGCGCGCGCGAATACCTCTTCGGCGCTCGCCACGATGGCGCCGGCCGCGCGGTAATCGGCATCGTGCATGCCGATGCCGGCGCCGGCCTCCGATTCCACCAGTACCTGGTGGCCATGATGGATGAGTTCACGCACGCTGCCCGGTGTCAGGCCAACGCGATATTCGTGGTTTTTAATTTCTTTCGGGACACCTACCAGCATGGTCGTTCTCCTGTGGTGGTCTAGGCTCTGGCATGAATGTGCGAATGAATTCGCACCTACGGAACACCTACCGGCATGGCTGTTCTCTTGTGTGGCTGCGGGGCCGAGGCTGTTTTGGGGTTCGCGATGCGTCCTTTGTAGCAGGCCTGCGCATGGAATGTGCGAATGAATTCGTACCTACAGGGGGACGCAGATTTATCGTACCGGCAACAGTAGGTACGAATTCATTCGCACATTTCTGTGCACGCTCGCGCCGGAATTCGCGCGTGCCGCTCATCTCATACCCATGGTATCCACCCCGGCGTCGCCATCCTGATCGCCCTCAAACGCACCACCATTCCGTCGGTCTGTAGTACACTCGCGCCGCAGATACGATTCAATGGTGAACGTGTCGGTCCCCTCGCAGCACAGCTCTGTAAACCCCGCCAGGCCCGGAAGGGAGCAACGGTAGCAGTCACTGTGGGTGCCGGGGTGTGGCTGGCACGTTCGCCGCCTTCTCTTCGGACCGAGGTTGACGGTCCGCTGCGCCCGACGGGCGCGCACTCCGCGTTTTAGTGATGAGCGACGCCACATGAGCTACCAGGTCCTTGCACGCAAGTGGAGGCCGCGCAACTTTGCCGAGGTGATTGGGCAGGCGCACGTGCTCAAGGCCTTGATCAATGCGCTGGACTCCGGCCGCCTGCATCATGCCTATCTTTTCACCGGCACACGCGGTGTCGGTAAGACCACCCTCGCGCGGGTGCTGGCCAAGGCCTTGAACTGCGAGTTGGGTGTGACCAGCCAGCCTTGCGGCGTGTGTGGCGCGTGTACCTCCATCGACCAGGGACGCTTCGTCGATTTGATTGAAGTCGACGCCGCCTCGCGCACCAAAGTCGACGAGACCCGCGAGCTGCTCGACAACGTGCAGTACGCGCCGACTCACGCGCGTTACAAAGTCTATCTGATCGACGAAGTGCACATGTTCTCCAACCATTCCTTCAACGCACTGTTGAAGACTTTGGAAGAGCCGCCGGCCCACGTTAAATTTCTGCTCGCGACCACCGATCCGAAGAAATTGCCGGTCACGATTCTGTCGCGCTGTTTACAGTTCAGCCTGACGCGTATGCCGGCCAGTCTGCTGGCCCAGCATCTCGCCAAGGTGCTGACCGCAGAAGGCATCGCCTATGAAGACGGCGCGCTGAACCTCATCGCGCAAGCGGCGGGTGGCAGCGTGCGCGATTCCCTGAGCCTGCTTGACCAGGCCATCGCCCACGGTGCGGGGCGCGTCGACACCAAGGAAGTGGTGATGATGTTGGGCACGGTCGATCAAGACCGCGTGGTGAAGATTCTCGCGATGATTGCCGAGGGCGATGCCCATGCCGTGATCGCCTCCGCGCGCGAACTGGCGAGCTATGTGCCGGACTACGCTCAGGTGCTGGCCGAGATGGCCTCGTTGTTGCGTCGTGTGGCGGTGGTGCAGGTGTTGGGCGCGGAAGCCGGCGATCTGGAAGGTGATGCGCGGGTGGCCGCCTTGGCCGCGCGCCTGCCCGCTGAAGAAGTGCAGTTGCTTTACCAGATTGCGCTGACGGGTCGGCGCGATCTGGCGATGAGTCCCGACGCCGAGGGGGCGTTCGAGATGACACTGTTACGCATGCTGGCGTTTCGACCGGCCGGCATTGCCCATGCGGGCGGCGGCAGTGCGCCGGCAGCGCGAGCACCTGTTCCCGTGGCGCCAGCGGCGCGGGTGACTGCAACTGCCACGATCAGCGCTCCCACTGCGCCCGTCGCGCCACTGCGGGTGACTACAGCCCGTGAAGAACGCCCGACTGTAGCGACCGTTGTCAGCACACCGCCGATCGATGCACCGGCGCCGGAAGCCGCGCCCCGGCCGCGCGGCCCCACGACCTTGCCCGCTCATTTCGACTGGGCACAGGTGGTCGATGAATTGACGGTGGTGGGACTTGCGCGCGAACTGGCGCGCAACAGTGCGATCACCCAATTCGATGGCCGTCGCCTCGAACTCATCATCGCTCCGCAGTATGAGAAGCTTGCCGCGCGTCGCCATGTGGACACCCTGCAAGCGGCGCTGGCCGACAAGTACAGCGGTGAGATAGTGGTTCATGTGACGGTGGGCACCGACGTCAATCTCAGTACGCCGTCTCAACAGCAGCTGGCGGCGGCTGGCGAGCGTCAGCGTCGCGCCGAGGCCGATATTGACGCGGATCCCAATGTGCGCGCGCTGCGTGACGCATTCGGCGCGACCATTGAAGATGTGACCGGGCGCTGAGCGCACGCCGGCGACAACCCCAACAGCGGAGTATCGAAACCATGCGTGGTGGACTAGGCGACCTGGTGAAACAGGCGCAGAAGATGCAGGCCGACATGGAGCGGGCGCAGGCCGAGATCGCGGCCACTGAAATCACCGGCGAAGCCGGTGGTGGCATGGTCAAGGTGGTGATGAATGGCCGTCATGATGTGCGCAAGGTCAGCATCGATGCCGAGCTGTTCAAGGATGACAAGAGCATGGTCGAAGACCTGGTGGCGGCGGCCATGAACGACGCCAATCGACGCGTCGAACTGCTCAGCAAGGACAAGCTGTCGGGCATCACTGCCGGCATGGATCTGCCGCCCGGCGTCAAACTGCCGTTCTGATCCCGCGCGACTTGATGCGGACGCGACGCGTATGAATCCTTCACCTCTGCTTGCCGAGTTGATCGCGGCCCTGCAATTCCTGCCTGGCATCGGTCCGAAGTCGGCGCAACGCATTGCCTTTCATCTGCTCGAACAACATCGCGACAAGGCGCGCCGTCTCGCCGATGTCATGCGTCGCGCGGCCGATCAGATCGGCCAGTGCGCGAGTTGTCGCACCTTCTGCGAGACCGAGGTCTGCTCGCTGTGTCGCAGTGACAATCGCGACGCCAGCCTGATGTGCGTGGTCGAGAGTCCGCTCGATGTCGCGGCCATCGAGGCGGCGGCGGATTTTCGCGGCAAGTATTTCGTGTTGATGGGACGGCTTTCGCCGATAGACGGCGTGACGCCCGACACGCTCGGCATGCCGCTCCTCGAACAGCGCCTCACCGGCGGCGAAGTGCGCGAGATGATTGTCGCTACCGGCACCACCATGGAAGGCGAGGCCACCGCCCACTATCTGCGTCAGCTCGCGCAGCGTGCCAATGTGCGCGCCACGCGTATCGCCTACGGCGTGCCGGTCGGTGGTGATCTCGAATTCGTCGACGGCTCGACCTTGTCCCACGCACTGGCCAGTCGGCGCGACTACTGAGTCACCGCCTTGGTGTGGCAACCATGGTCGCCCTCATTTCCTTGCTCTAACGGTGCAACCTGCGTTCAGGTCCGGAGTTCCGTCATGCAGTTTTCCCACGGCAATTTGATTTGGATCGATCTCGAAATGACCGGGCTTGAGCCGGAGCGGGACTGCATCATCGAGATAGCGACGATAGTTACCGACGTGGATCTCAATGAACAAATTGAAGGGCCGGTGTTCGCCATTCATCAGAGCGATGCAGTGTTGGCCGGCATGGATGACTGGAACACTCGTCAGCATGGCCAGTCAGGCCTCACCGCGCGCGTGCGTGAGAGTACGGTCAGCATCGCGCTGGCGGAGCAGGCGACGCTGGCATTCCTGCATCAGTATCTGCCGCCGGCCACTTCGCCGATGTGTGGCAACAGCATCTGTCAGGATCGGCGCTTTCTGTATAAATACATGCCGGCGCTGGCGGAGTTCTTTCACTACCGCAATCTCGACGTCAGTACCTTGAAGGAACTGGCCAAGCGCTGGGCGCCGAGCCTGCCATCGTTTCAGAAACAATCCAATCATCTGGCGCTGGCTGACATCCGCGATTCGATTGCGGAGCTGCGTCATTACCGTAGCCATTTTCTGAAAATCCCGACTGCACAATGAAGGTGCCGTTCGTCGACGATCTCTACGACGCGGCGGGCACGCGCGCGCTTGAACACTACGCCATCGAAACCTTGGGTATGGCCGGCCTGATACTTATGGAGCGCGCCGGACGCGCGGTGTTTGAAGCCTTGCAGCGGCGGTGGCCGCAGGCGCGGTGCATTCTTGTCTTGTGTGGCGCTGGCAATAACGGCGGTGACGGTTATGTGGTCGCGCGTCTCGCGCAAGAGGCGGGCCTCGCAGCGCGGGTAGTGATGTTGAGCGCGGAAGCGCGCCTGCGTGGTGACGGCGCGAGCGCCTATCGGGCCATGCGCGAGGCAGGCATCGTGCCCTTTGCCGGTGGCGCGTGGTTCGAAGATATCGACGTGGTGGTCGATGCCTTGCTCGGCACCGGTCTTGAACGCAAGGTCGAGGGCGTCTACGCCGAGGCTATCGCGCGCATCAATAGATGCGGCCTGCCGGTGTTGAGCGTCGACCTGCCTTCAGGCATTGATGCCACGAGCGGGCGTTGTCATGGTGTGGCGGTGCGCGCCTCGGCGACGGTCAGTCTGGTCAGCCTCAAGCAGGGCCTGGTGACGGGCGAGGCGCCGGCCTATACCGGCGCTTTGGACTGGCATGCCATAGCCTTGCCGCGCGAGGTGTTCGCGGCCGTGCCCGCCACGGCGCAGACCATCGCTTATGCCCATCTGCGCTGCTTGTTTGTGCCGCGTCTGCGGACCGCACACAAGGGCCATCACGGCCATGTGTTGGTGATCGGCGGTGCGCCCGGCTACGGCGGCGCCGCGCGCCTAGCGGCCGAGGCCGCAGCACGGGTTGGCGCCGGACTGGTGTCGCTCGCGACCCATCCCAGTCATGCCGCGAGCTTGACTGCGCAGCGTCCTGAGATCATGTGTCATGGCGTCGATACCGCGAGCGATCTCACACCGCTGCTGGCGCGCGCCAGCGTGGTCGCCATCGGTCCGGGCCTCGGCCAGAGCGCCTGGGCGCAACGGCTGTGGGCGGCGGTGCGCGATTGCCCGCAGGTACAAGTAGTGGATGCCGACGGGCTCAATTTGCTGGCCGCCGATCCCGATAGGCGCGAGATGCGGGTGCTGACGCCGCATCCGGGCGAGGCGGCACGCCTGGCGGGTGTCGCCAACCAGCTTATTCAGGACGATCGTTACGCCGCCGCCGCGATGCTCTGCGCCCGCTACGGCGGAGTGGTGTTGTTGAAGGGCGCCGGCACCGTGATCGCGAGCGAGGGCGAGCTGCCCTTGGTGGTTCGTGACGGCAATCCCGGTATGGCGAGCGGCGGTATGGGTGATGTGTTGACCGGCGTCATCGCCGGCTTGCTAGCGCAGGGCATGGACCCGCGTCTGGCCGCCGCCGCCGGTGCTTGTGTGCATGCCCACGCTGCGGATTGCGCGGCGGCGGCCGGCGAACGCGGTCTCTTGGCCGCCGACCTCATGCCGTTCCTGCGAACGGCGGTAAACCCGATCAAGTAATGACTGCCGCCGCTCGTTTCATCGTCACCACCGCCGAGGATATGGAAGCTCTGGGCGCGCGACTGGCTAGCGTCTGCCGGCCCGGCATACGCGTTCATCTGTGCGGTGAGCTGGCGGCGGGCAAGACTACTTTCGTGCGCGGCTACCTGCGCGCGCTCGGCCACACTGGGACGGTCAAGAGTCCGACCTTCACCTTGGTGGAGAGCTATGTGCTCGCCTCGCGCACCGTGCATCACTTCGATCTCTACCGCATGGCCGCCGGCGAACTCGAGTTCATCGGCATCGAGGATTACTTCGACGCCGATGCCGATTGCCTCATCGAATGGGCCGAGCGGGGCGCGCCGATCTTGCCGGCGCCCGATTTGTGGTTGGCCCTGCGCGTGGTCGACGGCGGGCGTGAAGTGGTGTTGGAAGGTCGCAGCCGACTCGGAGGCGACATCATTTCGAGTGTCTGTTAATCAATAAATACAGTTATTTATTAAAACAACATAAGATGAACTTGAATTAGAGGGCTTAAGCCGTCCAAAATAGAATCCTCTTTGAGAAAATACTGTTAAGCCGATGCCCGGGCTGATATTTCTCATCTTTGTTTTGCTCTGCGGTGGTGCTTCCGCTGCGGAAGTCCATGGTCTGCACGCCAACCGCACAGCGGACGGTTCCCGCCTCGTTTTCGATCTTTCTGGTCCGCTGCAGTACGCGCTATTCCGCATGGATAACCCGCCGCGTGTGGTACTGGATTTCAAGGGCGCCAAGGCTCGCCGTCTGTTGAGCCTCGAATCCCAGAGCAGTGGTATCAAGAACATCCGCCAGTTCATGCAGAGCGAGATCGGCCTGCGGGTAGTGATGGAGCTAGTCCAGCCGAGTCGCGTCGAAGCGCACCTATTACCTCCTGCCAATGGCGCCGGGCTGCGCCTGGCCGTGGAATTGACCAGCGAGACCACTCTAGCCCGCGCGTCACCGCCCGCAACCGCAACGCGCCCGGCGATTGCTCCCACAGCCGCCATGGCGACGCCGATCGCGCCGGCGAACAACGCCGAACCGGCACTCGTCGACAAGACGCCAGCGTCAGCGCCGGCCCAGGCCCAGGCGCCTGTCACCACCCAAGCTACGACCACCGCGTCGACGGCCAACACCGAGAAGGTCACCAACATTCCGGTCGCTCGTCCTCGCGCCTCGCGCGAGCTGGTGGTCGCGGTCGACGCCGGCCACGGTGGTCAAGACGTCGGTGCCATCGGGCCCAGCGGTAGTTATGAGAAAGACATCGTGTTGGCGGTGGCCAAGACGTTGGCCAGCATGATCGATCACCAGCCGGGCATGTGCGCGGTGCTGACCCGCGATGGCGACGTCTTCCTGCCGCTGCGTGCGCGCATGGACAGGGCCCGCGCCAAGCGCGCCGACCTGTTCGTGTCGGTGCACGCCGACGCGGTCAACGATCGCCGTGTGCAGGGTTCTTCGGTCTATGTGTTGTCACAGCGCGGCGCCAGTAGCGAAGCGGCCAAATGGTTGGCCGCCAATGAAAACGCTGCCGATCTGGTCGGAGGCGTGAGCCTCGACGACAAGGACCGCATGCTGAAATCGGTGCTGCTCGATCTGTCCCAGACCGCCTCGCTGGACGCCAGCACCGATCTGGGCAATGCCGTGCTGCGCGGCCTGCGCGGTGTCGGACAGGTGTTGCATCCACGTTTGCAACACGCCGGCTTCGTGGTGCTGAAGTCGCCGGACATTCCCTCGATCCTGGTCGAGACCGCCTTCATCTCCAACCCGGTGGAAGAGCAGCGCCTGCGCAGCGAGTCTTATCGCCAGAAGCTTGCCCGCGCGATATTCAATGGCGTGATGAGCTTCAATGCCAGTCGCGCGCGCAGTGCGCCGCCTGCGGTAGAGCGGGTGATAGCCGACGCCGGTTCGGCCGATAGTCGCCGTCATCGCGTGTCTCCCGGCGAGACTTTGTCGACTATCGCCGACCGTTATGACGTCAGCGTCAACACCCTCAAGCAGGCCAACGACATGGACTCGGAGATGGTGCGCGCCGGTTCGCTGCTGCGTATCCCCTGAGTTTCCACGCTAGATGGCGCGCGGCACTTAAGCGCCAACGCGGCGATTCACTACACTACGTCCCATGCAAGCCGTAGCGCGTCCCATCCTTCCCCTCTCGGATCATCTGATCAACCAGATCGCAGCAGGCGAGGTCATCGAGCGACCGGCCTCGGTCATCAAGGAACTGGTGGAGAACAGCTTCGACGCCGGCGCGACCCGCATCGACATCGATGTCGGCGAGGGTGGGCTCGAATACATGACCGTGGCCGACGACGGTGCAGGCTTGGCGGGCGAGCAAATCGCGGCGGCCCTGCGTCGTCATTGGACCAGCAAAATTGCGGCGATCGGTGATCTTGCGAGTCTGGTTTCCTTAGGCTTCCGTGGTGAGGCGCTGGCCAGCATCGCCGCCGTCGCGACCGTTGAAATCATCACCCGCCGGCGCGGTGACCCGCATGGTTGGAAGCTGGTCGTAGCACCCGGCCAGACACCGGGCGCGCCGGTGCCGCACCAAGCTAATGTCGGTACGCGCATCACGGTGCGCGAGCTGTTCCACAATGTGCCGGCACGGCGACGATTCCTCAAACGTGCGCGCACCGAGTTCCTGCATATCCAGCAGCTGGTGCGTCAGCTCGCGTTCGCGCGCCCGGCGGTGACCTTGTCCTTGAGTCAGGCCGGCAGTCGCGGTTTGCGTCTGACGCCGTCCGAACTCGGCGTCGATGGTGCGCGCTGGCGTAGTCTGTTCGGCGCGGCTTTCATGGCGGCGGCCCGCTATGTGGCGCTGGATGCCGAGGGTCTCAGTGTGCGCGGCTGGGTGGGCGCGCCAGATCAGGCCGACAGTCAGTCCGATGGCCAGTTCCTGTGCTTGAACGGGCGCTATGTGCGCGACCGGCAACTCGCCCACGCCATACGTCTGGCCTATGGCGACGCGATTCCGGCGGGACGTTTCCCGGTTTATGGCTTGGCCATCGCGCTGGCGCCGGCGGCGGTCGACGTCAACGTGCACCCTGGCAAGCTTGAGGTGCGCTTTGCCGAGGTGCGCGCGGTGCATGATCTGTTGTATGTCGCGGTCCGTCGCGCGCTTGAAACGGAGCAGGCTACCGCGCCAGTCGCACTTGAGGCCCGCATCGCTGAACCTGCGCTGCATTATGGCAACGCGCGGGTCGAGCGCGTGGTGTCGCCTCGAGCCGTGGTGACGCCGGCCGCGTTTCAGCTGGGTGCGCCGCTGGCATTGATAGAAGACCGGCATCTTCTATACCGCGATGGCGAGCAGGTACGCGCGCTCGATCTTCGCGTCGCTTGGACGCAGGTCTTGAGTCGTCGCCTGCGGCGCACGCCCAACGAGGGCATCATCGTCGCGCGCCCCTTGTTGATTCCCGAGCGTATCGCCGTGCTAGCGCCGGTGTGGCGCCATTGCTCTGTCGCCACGCTCAGCGCGCACGGTTTCGAACTCGATGACCTGGGCCCGGCCGGTCATCTTTTGCGGGCGGTGCCCAAGGTCTTACCCGAATTGTCCTGGCCGAAATTCTTCGAGGCCTTGGCGATACCGGCGAGTGGTGATGAGGGTACGCGCCTCGCGTGCGCGGCCGCCGGCGCGCTCGACCTCGGCACTCATGGCCAGGCTTCGCGACGCATGCTTGAGGCATTGGCGCAGGGCGCGGCGGCCTGTGGTTTCGACTTGACGGCGATGGTGACGATGATCGATGGCCACCTGCTCACGCAGGCGGGCGCGGCGCGTGACTAAGCGCGAACCACCGCTGCTGTTCGTGATGGGCCCGACCGGCGCCGGCAAGAGCGCGCTGGCACTGGCGCTCGCCGAACGCCTGCCGGTCGAAATCGTGAGTGTCGATTCGGCCCAGGTCTATCGCGGCTTCGATATCGGCACCGCTAAACCTAATCCCGCCGTCCGTCGCCGCGTGCCTCATCACCTGTTGGATATCTGCGCACCGACCGCAGCTTATTCCGCCGCGCAGTTCCGCATCGACGCCCAGGCCGCGATCGCGACCATCCGCGCGCGCGGTCGCGTGCCGCTGCTGGTCGGCGGCACGGGGCTCTATTTTCGCGCGTTGGAGCAGGGGCTTTCGGATTTGCCGGCGGCCGACCCTCGCGTACGCGCGCAATTGCAGACTGAGCTTGTGACCTTGGGCGCGAACGCTCTGCATAGGCGTCTGGCCGCAGTCGACCCGCGCGCCGCAGTGCGCATCCATCCCAACGATCCGCAACGCCTGCTGCGCGCACTCGAAGTGCATGCTGTGAGCGGTGTCAGCCAGTCGGAATTATGGCAACGCGCGCGTCTTGCACCCCATGCAGGGCAGATCTTGAAGCTGGTGATCGCGCCCGCTGATCGCGCCGTGCTTCATCGTCGTCTGGCGTTGCGATTCGATCTCATGCTCGAACGTGGTCTCATTAATGAAGTACGCGCGCTGCGGGATAGCGCGGCTCTCGATGCCGACGCGCCCGCCATGCGCACCGTGGGATATCGAGAAGTCTGGCGCTATGTGACGGGTGAGTATGCGCGATCCCACATGGTCGAAAGGGGAATCATCGCTACCCGTCAACTCGCGAAACGGCAACTCACCTGGCTCAGACGCGAGGCCGATTGCACATGGATGGACTGTGCCGATCCGACGCGCTTGGATCGCGCGTTGCGCGCAATCCAAGAGCAGAACGTTTTCAAGCGCGACGTTTCTGATCTAGAGTAGCGCTGCAGCACGTATACAATAATTATTTCGACCTACGAAACCTCCGCAACGTCGGGCAGTTTCGTGCGGTCTGCTTTCACCCGGCATAACAACAACAAGGAGCATGCCATGAGCAAGGGCCAGTCACTTCAGGAACCTTACTTGAATGCGTTGCGCAAGGAGCGCGTCCCGGTATCGATTTACCTGGTCAACGGCATCAAATTACAGGGCCAGATCGAGTCTTTCGATCAGTTTGTCATCCTGCTCAAGAATTCCGTCAGCCAGATGGTCTACAAGCATGCGATCTCGACGGTCGTGCCGGCGCGCAATGTGCGTCTGCCACGCGCTGATCAGGAGGACGGTGTGGACGGCGAGGGTGACGCCGCGTAATGCCAGGACAGCACGCGTTTGTTTGAGCGACCGGCGGGCGGTGACCGTGCGGTCCTCGTGCATGTGGTTTTCGCTCAAGGGCCGGCTCACGACGACGACCTCTGCGAATTCCGGGAACTGGTGACGGGCGCCGATGCGCTGGCCGTCAGTGTCGTCACCGCACCGCGCGGCGCGGCCGATCCCAAGTTCTTCGTCGGCAGCGGTAAGGTTGAAGAGATCGCCGCCGCCTGTCGTGCCGGTGAGGCTGACATCGTCGTTTTCAATCACGATCTCTCCCCTGCCCAGGAACGTAATCTCGAGCGCGCACTGGAATGCCGTGTGATCGATCGCACGCGTCTTATCCTCGACATTTTCGCGCAGCGCGCGCGTTCCTTTGAAGGCAAGTTGCAGGTCGAACTCGCGCAACTGCGTCACATGTCGACCCGCCTGGTGCGCGGCTGGACGCACCTTGAACGGCAGAAGGGCGGCATCGGTCTGCGCGGCCCGGGTGAAACCCAGCTCGAAACTGACCGCCGTCTGCTTGGCGCACGCATCAAGCAGATCAACGAACGCCTGGAACGGGTCAAGGCCCAGCGCCGACAAAGTGCGCGCTCGCGGCGTCGCGCTCAGCTCTCGACGGTCTCGATCGTGGGCTATACCAACGCCGGCAAGTCGACACTGTTTAATTATCTGACTGGCACCGACGTCTACGCCGCTGATCAACTGTTTGCGACCTTGGATACCACGCTGCGCACCCTGACCGTGGCCGGCGAACACCCCATCATCCTGAGCGACACGGTCGGTTTCATCCGCCGATTGCCGCCGGAGTTGATCGCGGCCTTTCAGGCCACTCTCGATGAAACTCGTGACGCGCGTCTGCTATTGCACGTGATCGACGCCAGCGCTGAAGACCGCGAGGCACGCATCGCCGACGTGGTGACGGTGCTGGATCGTATCGATGCAGGCAAGGTGCCGGTCATCGAGGTCTACAACAAGATTGATCGCATGGTCGACCACGCGCCCCAGGTCGAGCGTGACGGCGAAGGCCAGGTCACGCGCGTGTGGCTGTCGGCGCGCAGCGGAGAGGGCACCGAGCTGTTACTCGCCGCGATCTCCGAACATCTGAACCAACACAAGGCGCGGCGCTGGTTGAACGTCGCGGCCGCCGCCGGCCGTATACGCGCCCAGCTCTATGACATGGGCGCGGTGGCCGACGAAATCGAACTGCCGCAGAGTGGTTGGCTGTTGGAGGTCACTTTGTCCGAGGCACGCTGGCAGCAATTACTGCGTCTGCCGGAAGTGGCGGACCATGTCATCGAACTCGACGTTCACGGCAGCCTGGCTGAACTCGACCTGGAACGACTCACTGCCGAACTCGACGAGGCGGCCCTCGCGGGCATTCAGATTGAACAAGGGTGAACCCCCCCGTACAATCCGCCCCTCACACTCACCCAGCACTCACAGACGGAAAATCAATGGCCTGGAACGATCCGGACGGCAATGAGCGCGATCCGTGGGGCGGTCGACGTAAGGACCAGGGCCCACCCGATCTCGACGAGGTCGTGCGCAAGATACAGGAAAAGCTGTCCGGCCTGTTTGGCGGCAAGCAGCGCCCGCAATCGGCCCCTGACAACGCCTTCGTGTGGGGTGTGATCGGCATCGTCGCCCTCTGTCTTTTGGCCTGGGAGATGGTCTACCGCATCGATCCGGCCGAGCGTGGCGTGGTGCTGCGCTTCGGCAAATATGTCTCGGTGCTACAGCCCGGCCCCCATGTGCGCTTTCCGCGACCGATAGAGGAAGTGCGTAAGATAAACGTCGAACGTATCGAGACCCTGACCGCTAATTCCTCCATGCTGACCGGTGACGAGAACATCGTTGACGTCGAGGTCGCCGTGCAGTACCGCATCAAGGACGCCGAAGCCTATCTGTTCCGCATCGCCGATCCGGAAGTGTCCGTGCAACGCGTGACAGAGTCGGCCATCCGCGACGTCATCGGCCAGCGCACGTTGGATTTCGTCATCACCGGAGGCCGCGCCGAGATTGCGACCCAGGCCCAGGTCCTGATTCAGCAGATGCTCGACAACTACGACTCGGGCGTGATCGTCACCAGCGTCAACATGCAGCCGGCCAAGCCGCCGGAAGAAGTAAAGGCCGCGTTCGATGACGCCATCAAGGCGCGCGAAGACAAGGAACGCAAGGTCAACGAAGGCGAGGCTTACCGCAACGAAGTGGTGGAACGCGCGCAGGGCGAGGGTGCCCGCATCCGCCTCGACTCTGAAGCCTATAGAGAGCGCGTGATCGCGCAGGCCGAAGGCGAAACTAAACGCTTCAGCCAAGTCCTCATCGAGTATGACAAGGCGCCCGCCATAACCCGTAGTCGACTCTATCTGGAAGCCATGGAAGAAGTGTTGAGCAGCACGAGCAAGGTGCTGATGGACACCAAGAATGGCAACAACCTTACCTATCTGCCGCTCGATAAGCTGATGGGCAACGCGAATTCGAGCGCTACGCCTGAAACGACCGAGGCCGCGCCCGAACCACAGCCCTATGCGCCGGCGCTGGAAGACAGCCTGCGCGATCGGCGGGTCGGTCGTACGCGAGTGGTGCGCTGAGATGGCCGCCCGTATCGCCCTGGTCGTGGTGCTGCTGTTTTCAGCGGTCTATATGTGCAGCTTCCGCGTCTACGAATACGAGTTCGCGATCGTCACCGAACTCGGCAAGATCAAACGCGCCAACTACGATCCTGGCCTGCATTTCATGGTGCCGATGTGGCAGGAAGTGAAGACCTTTGACAAGCGCCTGCAGACGCTCGATGCCGAGCCGCAACGCTTCCTGACCGGCGAGAAGAAGGATGTCATCGTCGACTCCTTCGCGCGCTGGCGGATCAAGGATGTGGTCAAGTTCTACAAGTCTTCCGACGGCGACGCGGCGCGTGCTGGCCTGCTCATTTATCAGATGATCAACGACAGTCTGCGCAGCGAATTCGGCAAGCGCACGGTACAGGAAGTAGTGTCTGGTGGTCGTGGCGCGATCATGAAGGTGGTGACCGAGACCGCCGACGAGCGCGCCGAGCAGCTTGGCATGGAAATCGTCGACGTACGCCTGAAGCGCATCGACCTGCCGACCGAAGTCAGTAGCACAGTCTATGAGCGCATGCGTTCGGAGCGTTCGCGCGTGGCGCGCGAATTCCGCGCCCGCGGTGAGAAGGAAGCCATTACGATTCGTGCCGATGCCGATCGCCAACGCACCATCATCGCCGCCGAGGCCTACCGCGATGCCGAAATTCTGCGCGGCGAAGGCGATGCCAAGTCGGCCGCGATTTACGCTGAGGCCTATGGCAAGAATCCCGAGTTCTTCCAGTTCTATCGCAGCTTGAACGCTTATAAATCCAGCTTCAAGAACAAGGACGACGTGCTGGTCTTGCAGCCGGATTCAGAATTCTTCAAGTACTTCCAACGCCCCGGCGGTGGCTAGGGCGACACGCTGCCGCGCGCGGCAGCGACGAGCAGGGCATGGGGCAGGAATTCTTTTCAGCGCTGGCGCTCATGCTCGTGTTTGAGGGCATCATGCCTTTTCTCAATCCCCAACATTTTCGGCGCGGTCTGCTGAAGGCTGCGCGCTTGAACGACGCGACCTTGCGTGGCCTGGGCTTGGCCGGCATGGTGCTTGGCGTCGTCATTCTGACTGTATTGAGGTAGGCGGTGTCTGACGAGAAGTTATGGTTGCTGCCAGACGGCGTCGACGAGGTACTGCCGCCACGGGCACGCGTGCTGGAGGAGATGCGGCGGCGCATCCTCGATCTGTTCGAGCGCTGGGGCTATGAATACGTGATGCCGCCGGTGGTCGAGTATCTCGACTCGCTGTTGTCCGGCATCGGTGAAGATCTCGATCTGCAAACCTTTAAGATTACTGATCAGATCACCGGCCGCATGCTCGGTGTGCGTGCTGACATCACGCCGCAGGTGGCACGCATCGACGCCCATCGTCTGCCGACCTCGGCGCCGCAGCGCTTCTGTTACATGGGCTCGGTGTTGCACACCCGCCCCGACAAGTTCGCCGGCTCGCGCAATCCGCTGCAGATCGGCGCCGAACTCTACGGCCATGCCGGCATCGAGGCCGACGCCGAAGTGATGACCTTATTGCTCGAACTGTTGGCGGTCGCCGGTATCGCACCGGTCACCCTCGAACTCGGTCATATGGGCCTGTTCCATGCTATCTGTGAGCTTGCCCATTTCGATCGCGCGCTGGAGTCGCGCATCCTCGAACGCCTGCTCATGAAAGATGAATGTGGATTGGCCGAAGCGCTGGCCGCTACCCAGGCGGCGCCGGCGGTGGTCGAACATCTGCACGCCTTGTTGGAGTTGAACGGCGACGACAGCGTGCTGGCCAAGGCCCGCGACGCGCTGCAACGCGCGCCGGCATCGGTGGTGGCTGCACTCGATGATATCGAGCGTCTGATCGCACTGGTGCGTGAGCGCGTGCCGGCCGCCGACATCCATCTCGATTTCGCCGAGCTGCGTGGCTATCGCTATCACACCGGTGTGATGTTCGCCGCTTACACGCCGGCCGCCGGTCGCGCTATCGCCTGGGGCGGCCGCTATGACAACATCGGCCATTCCTTCGGCCGGCCGCGGCCGGCCACCGGTTTCAGCACGGATTTAAAGGTGTTGGTCTCGCTGGGCGCCAGAGATCGCAAGCAATTACCCAAGATTTTCGCGGCGGCGGCCGATGATCCGGCACGCATGAGTGCCATCGGCGATCTGCGCGTGGCCGGCTATCGGGTGGTCGAAGGGCTGCCAGGGCAGAACGCCGACGCGCGTGACATGGGCTGCGATCAAGTGCTCATTGAGCGCGGCGGCCAGTGGCAGTTGGAAGACATCTAGATTCAACTTTTAGAGAGAACGAGCGTGGGCAAGTCAGTCGTCGTAATCGGGTCTCAGTGGGGTGATGAAGGCAAGGGCAAGGTGGTCGACATGCTGACCGACCGTTGCGCGGCCGTCGTGCGTTTCCAGGGCGGACACAACGCCGGGCACACGGTCGTCATCGACGGCGAGAAGACCGTCCTGCACCTGATCCCCTCGGGCATCTTGCATGACGATGTGTCCTGCCTGATCGGCAATGGTGTGGTGCTCTCGCCACATGCCTTCATGGAAGAGATCACCATGCTCGAAGCGCGTGGTGTGCCGGCGCGCGAGCGCCTGGTTGTGAGCCCCGCCTGCCCTTTGATCCTGCCTTATCACGTCGCGCTTGATGTCGCGCGCGAGAAAGCGCGCGGTGCCGCCGCCATCGGCACCACCGGCCGTGGCATCGGCCCGGCTTACGAGGACAAGGTCGCGCGGCGCGCGTTGCGCGTGGGCGATCTGCTGTTCCGTGAACGCTTCGCCGCCAAGCTCGGTGAAGTGCTCGACTATCACAATTTCGTGCTGACCAATTACTACAAGGTCGAGGGCCTCGATTTCCAGCGCATCCTCGATGAGTCGATGCGCCACGCCGAGTTGATCAGTCCAATGGTCGGCGACGTGACGGAACTACTCGCGC
>JAYWAC010000329.1:0-21845 GCA_043782755.1 Pseudomonadota bacterium
CTGGTCCCGCTCGACGGCTCGGTCGAACACGCCGAGGTGGTAACCCGCGCCTGGTGTGTCGACCCGGTCACCGACATCCTGCGCCGCGCCGGCTGCAGCTAAGACTCGAAGCCTGATTTGATCGGCGCGCGTCGTTCGCGATCCGGGTGACTGCTCCCGCTGTACAATCGCAACGGTTCACAACTTGCCGAAGTGTGTAATGCGCTCGGCTCCATCGACTTCCTGGGGAGGAGGATTCATGACACCTTATCCAAGGCACTTGCAGCGTGCGGCGCGCGCCGCACTGTATGGTTTGCTCGGTCTGTGTGCGACCGGCGTGTTCGCCGCCGGCAAGAACGTCGCCATTGCAACACCCGCCTTCAATGTGGGCGGCGAATGGGGCAGCTACAATAAATCGCTCGATGGTCAGCGCTATTCCATGCTGCGCCAGATCAACACCAGCAACGCCGCCGAGCTCGCCGAGGTGTGTCGTATCCGCATCGAGGATCATGGTTCCTTCCAGGCCGGTCTGGTGGTGATCAACGATGTCATGTACGCCACCACCAACACCGACACCATCGCCCTCGATCCGACTACTTGCGCGGTGAAATGGCGCCAGGTCTATCGTGCTGACAAACACGCGCCGCTGCCGGTCAATCGCGGTGTGGCCTATTACGGTGGACGTTTGTTTCGCGGCACCAGCGATGGCCGCGTGATCGCTCTCGATGCGAAGACCGGCGAGATGCTGTGGTCAAACGCGGTCGGCGATGCCGACTATGGCGAATTCGTGTCGGGTGCGCCGCTGGCGTGGAACGGCCTGGTCATCGTCGGCACCGCCGCTTCCGAATTTGGCGTGCGTGGCCGCGTGCTGGCCTATGACGCCATGAGTGGTCGCGAAGTCTGGCGCTTCTATACCATTCCGCTGCCGGGTGAGCCGGGCTCGGAAACCTGGAAGGACACGGTGTGGAATGCCGGCAGTGGCGGCGGTGGCACCTGGTCGCATTTCGCCCTCGATGCCGGCAGTGCCGAACTCTTCATTCCAGTCGGCAATCCGGTGCCGGACTTTGCGCCCGGCGATCGGCCCGGCGCCAATCTCTACACCAACTCCGTCGTGGTATTGGACGCCCGCACTGGCGCGCTCAAGTGGTGGTATCAGCTCGCGCCCAATGACGGGCTCGATCATGATCTGGCCGCCGCGCCCATGCTCTATCGCAACAGCGCGCACAAACAGATGGTGGCGGCCGGCGGCAAGGACGGCTATGTGCACATCGTCGATCGCACGACCCACAAGCTGGTAGCCAAGACGCCAGTGACAACCGTCGATGAAAACCCGCCGCAACCTAACGAGGAAGGCGTGAAGGTCTGCCCGGGCGTGGCCGGGGGCGTGGAATGGAACGGTCCGGCCTTCGATCCTGAACGCAATAGGCTGTTCGTCGGTGCGCTCGACTACTGTGCGATGTTCCGTCGCGAATCCGGCACCAAGCCCACCGTCGGCGGCACCAATTACGGCGGCAGTTGGAGTGGCGTCGGCAAGGCCAGTGGCTGGTTCACCGCGCTGGATGGCGACACCGGCAAGGTGATATGGCAATACCACGCCGATGCCGCCGTGTTGAGCGGCATCACGCCGACCGCTGGCGGCATTGTGCTGGGCGGCGATAACGCCGGTAATTTCTTTGTCTTCGCAAGCGATACCGGCAAGGTCTTGAAGAGCGTCGCCACCGGCGGCTCCTTGTCGGGCGGCGTCATCACCTATGAGAATCACGGCAAGCAATACCTTGCCTTCACTTCGGGCAATGTCTCGCGCACCGTGTTTGGCGCGACCGGCCGGCCAAGCATCGTGGTGATGGCGCTGCCGGAAGCGGTGTTGGCCAAAGAAGCAGCGGCCCAGAAAGTCGACCCCGAACGTGGCCACAATCTCTACTTCGGCATGTGCGGTTCCTGTCATGGCGCGGACGGCAAGAACGCGAATCCAATCGATCTGACCAAGGTCAAGGACAAGATGACCCAGGAACAGCTGGTGGCCTTCATCAAGAAGCCGCGCGCGCCGATGCCGCAACCCTACCCGGAACCGCTCAATGCGCAGGACGAACGCGACATCCAGGATATCGCTGCTTTCATCATGCAATGGCAGTGAGTTTGGCGCGACTTGCCCGCAGCGCGTGAGGCGTGCATGACCACGCCCCACGCGCAAAATTTTCATCCCTTGCGCGCGCTCGCACTGTTGTGCGGCGCGCAGACTCTATTCGCCCTGCTGGACGCTACCGGCAAAAGTCTCTCCCATGACATGGGCATACCGCTCATCGCGCTGGCGCGCCATGCCGGCCAGGCATTGTTGATGGTGGTGGTGATCGGCCCACGCATGGGCCGACAGCTTTTTATCACTCGACATGTGGGCTTACAGGTATGGCGTGGGCTGGCGATGGCCGGCTTCACTTTGTTCTTCTTCACCGCGCTGTTTCGTCTGCCGCAGGCGGAAGCCACCGCCATCAATTTCATCACGCCCTTCATCGTCATGCTGCTGGCCGGCCGCATGCTCGCCGAGAAAGTCGCGCCGGTGCGCTGGATAGGCGCCGGTATAGGCTTTCTCGGCATGCTGGTACTGCTGCGCCCTGACAGTCATCTCGATCACGTAGGCGTGGTGTTCGCACTGCTGACGGTGGTGTGCAACGTCAGCTTTCAATTGCTGACGCGTCGCCTCGCGCAGCTCGATAATTCCTTCACCACGCTGTTCATCTCGGCCGCCGTCAGTGTGGTGATCTCGGCCGCGCTGCTGCCGCTACAAAGCTACTGGGGTGGCTGGCCGGCAAGCTTGAGTGTGCAACAGCTATTGATGCTGGCGACGCTCGGTGTACTCGGTGCCATCAGTCAATGGTGTCTGATTCGCGCCTATGTCTGGTCGAGCGCGTCCTTCATCGCGCCCTTGCTGTTCATGCAGCTCATCTGGTCGACCACCACGGGTTATCTGTTCTTCAATCAATTGCCGGATAGATACAGTCTCATCGGCATTCTTGTGATCCTGAGCAGTGGCGTGGCGACCATGTTGTTCGCCGCGCGCGGTCCACAAGTCCATTGAACAAGCTGTCGCGGGCCTGCGTCCCACCACAGATTTCTTGCAAGAGGAGCAAGACATGATCAGCATCGCCTTCGCCCTGCCCGAAGAAATCGTTGCCATCCGCGAGGCCGTGACAGCCTTCGTCAAACGCGAGGTGCTGCGGCGTCACACACGCCACGCCGCGCTGCTCGATGATCCGCGCCGTCGCTACGCCGCTGACGGTCGCTATGCCGACGAGGTCTACGCCATTATTCGCGACGTGCGCATGGCCTCGGCCGAGGCCGGCTTCTTCAACATGTGCGTGCCGACCGCCATCGGTGGTGGCGGCCTCGGCCACCTCGCCTATTTCGTCGCCTGGCAGGCGGTCTATCACACCTGCGGTACACGCGCTTTTCTCGCGCCCTACACCATCGGCCACTGGGCTTTCGCGGCCAGTGCAGTGCTGGAACATGTCAGCGCAGAAGTGCAGACACGCATCCTGCCGGAACTGCTAAGCGGTCACCGTTCGATGTGTTTCGGTCTCTCGGAGCCGGGCGCCGGTTCCGATGCCAGCATGATCAAGACCCGCGCGATGAAAGACGGCGACGGCTGGCGCATCACGGGCCGCAAGCTGTGGACCAGCAACTCGCCGCACGCCGATTACTGCATCGTCTTCGCGGTCACCGACGCCGCTGCCGCAGCCGCGCACCAAGGCGGCATCTCGGCCTTCCTGATCCCGGCAGACGCGCCCGGCTTTGAAGTCGAAAGCGTGGTGAAACTGTTTGGTCACGTCGGTGGCGACGAAGGCGCGCTGGTGCTGGACAACATCCGCGTCGAAAGCACGCAGCTGGTCGGCAAGCTCAATCAGGGTTTCGCTACCGCGCTGCTTGGCGTCTCGCTCGGCCGCGTCTACAACGCAGCGCGCGCAGTTGGTCTCGGCCGCTTTGCCATCGAACTGGCACTCACCTACGTGCAACAGCGCGAGGCCTTTGGTCATCCCATCGCCGCCTACCAAGGCATCACCTTTCCGCTCGCCGAATCCGCCATGCAATTGCACGCCGCCCATCTCATGGGCATCAATGCCGCCGCCCTGCTCGATCGCGGCGAACGGGCCGTCAAGGAATTGTCGATGGCGAAGTGTTATGCGGTGGAAGTCGGTCTTGAAGCAGTCAATCGCGCGATGCAGGCCCACGGTGGCATGGGTCTCACCAATGAAGTGGGATTGGCCGAGATCTGGCAGATCTTGCGCATCATCAATATCGCCGATGGCACCAATGAAATTCTGCGACGGACCATCCTGCAGCGCTTGCTGAAAGGTGACACCGACTTATAAGAATTCCGCCCGCGCCGACTCAAACCGAGGGCACATCCCCACACCAGTCCTTCATAAGCGGCACCGTTTTCTTCCATGGCGTATGTATGGCAAACGCCACCTCGGCCGCTGGACGATTGGAGAACAATGACTCGCCGGAGAGGATGCGACGGACGTACTCGTGGCAGACCTGGCGCATCACCTTGCAGCCTGCCGCTAGACCATTGCTCGCCTCCGGCGCGCCGAGATGCAGAACCACACCGCCGGCGGGTCGAGCTTGAAAGATGTGGGCAGTCGCCAGCGTGATGGCGCCGCCGCGCTTGGTCCATTCATAGGCCAGGATCTCAAGACGATGGGCACCGAGGCCAGCCCGATCCGCGACCGGCCTGCCACGCGCATCGAGGCCGAGGATAGGCGCGCCATCGTATTCACGCACGCCACCGAAATCGAGATTGTCACAGGCCCGCAGTTCGAGGCCGGCAAACAGCGGATGGTCGGCGTCGGCCACGCGCAGGCCGGTGCCCTGCACGTTCAGACCCTTACGATGGCTGCCAAAACCACCGCGCTCGAAATCACCGCCGATGCTGTTCGCTATCGGCATGCCCAGGGCATTCCCGAGCCAGCTGCGCGTCACCAATAGCGGATCAGGTTCCGGATCGACGCCGAACGCCGGGTCATAGCCCTTGTAGGAGACCATGCGTTGTCCATCGTCTTCATAGCGCACCTGCCACCACATCGCATTGCCGCTGGCCACGATCGCATGGCCGCCGCGAGCAATGAACGCATCGAACACTTCGCGCGCGCGGCGCGTCCAATATTCGGAATGACCCGCAATGACGAGGAGTTCCACTCCCTGCAGGACATCATGCCGCTCCAGATCCTGATCGATCAGAAAGCGAGGCTGGCCGAACAAGGGTTCTTCGCTGAGCCATTTCACTGTGCCCTGCCACGACTGTCCGTGGGTGGCGTTGAAAGGACGTAGGAAACTTACCACCGGCACCCGCACCGGGTGTGCATAGGTGCTGCGTTCGAGCGTGGTGCTGTAGGCATTGACGGTATTGGTCGGCAGCAGCACGGCGGTCTTCAAGCTATGGGGCAGGCGTCTGTTGGCGGCCAGCGCGGTGGCGCGCACGTTGACGAATACATCGGCCAGCCCATTGAGAAAATACGCACCGCTCTCAAGATTATCGGGGATGGTCCAGCTGATGGTCGGCACATATCCCGCGCCGTCTAGCCACGGTGTATCGGTCAAAAAATCCTGGCTATTGATCGTCGTCTCACCGAAAGCGTGCACCTGCTCTCCGCTGATGCTCTGCATATACAGATGCGGCTTGATTCGGTTATCGGCCGACAAGGCGAAATGGACCGTCTCACCCGGTGCCGCGCTCCAGGCTGCGCGCGGTACGCCGCTCGCCATGCTGACGGGATAGCCAATGAATGCGTGTTCGATGGAGGCCCGTTTGCCGGGCGCGCCGCGCGCGCTTGCTGCGTCACCGGCGCGACCCAAGCCTGCGGAGCCCAGCGTGCCGCCAATCAATAGCGACCCCACGAATTGTCGGCGTGATATTTTCATGATCTTCCTCACTGTATCACGCGCTTTGTGCGTGCGTGATGCAGCGAGTGCCACGTCGTGCAGGCGAGACAGGAAAATAAGATCAATTGGGGACGTGGTCTAACGCATGACTAACGACTGCGCGCTTGGCCGCGTCAGAAAAGCGTTAAGAAATTCGTTGACGTCGGCGTGCCGTGATCGAAGTGTTGGTCAAGGTGGATCGCGCCGTGCACCTGCGACGCCAGGCCGGTAACGCGCGACTCAGTGTCACGGACTTGTGGCAATGCGCCGATAGATGTCGAGCAGATTGCGCTCCCAGCGCGTCCAGTTATTGGCGGCAATAAAGGCCGCGCATCGTGCGCGCAGCTTGCCGAGCGTCGCGTCATCAAGATCGTTGACCGCGCGCGCGATATCGGTGGCGTCGAATGCACGCGGCAGCAGCAGGCCAAAGCCGAACTCGGCCAGCATCGCCGCCATCTCGGGCAAGTCAGTGCACAGCACCGGCACGCCCGCTCCCGGGTACTCCCATAGCTTGTTTGGCGTGCAATAGAGATGGTTCAAGCTGGTGTTCTCATAGGGCACGATGCCTAAGGTCGCGCCCGCCGACCACTGCTGCAATTGCTGTTGCGGGACACCGGCGAGAAACACGGTGGCGGGCAACCCTGGGCGAGCATGAGCCGTGGCCAGTGTTCTCAGTTCGTCTTCAAGGCCCCCCCAGCCCATCATCACCAAGCTCCAGTCGGCGCCCAGCGCTGCAGCCGCTTCGATCAGTTGACGAAGACCACGGTGCGCGCTGAAGCGTCCCTGAAACAACAATATCTTCTGCGTCGTCGGCAGACCCGCAGCGCGATGCAGGCGACCATCATAGTCAGGCACGGCTTCAGGCAAGGTCGCGTTCATCACCACCACCGGCGTCGGCAGACGCGGGTAATGCTCGCGATAGAAGCGCGCGATGCTGTCGTTGATGGTGATGAAATAATCGATGAAGGGATGACAGGCGGTGATGATGGCGGTGTTCTCGCGCGCACGCGCGACGTCACCACCCGCCATGTCCTGGTAGATCTCGTGGGCGTCCCACACGATGGGTACGCCGTAAATCTTTTTGAGTTGCGCCGCCAATACCAGCGCGACGTGATCGTGGATATGAATGGCGTCAGGTGCAGGCCGACGCGCGAGGCTGCGCAGCAGGGCGTTTCCTATCTGGTGAAAGCCGCGACCCAGACTGAGTTGTAGCGCGGCGTCGAATTCACGTGCACTACCACGCACGGCGCGCCAGCGCGCCATCACGAAATCGTCAGTGTGTTGCGCGAGTCGCGCAAGAACATGGCGAGCGCCATAGGCCAGCGCGACAGCAGCGCTCCACCCTACGAGGGCTGTCGGCCTGGCGAGATCATGCCCGGCGACGATAAGGGGATGCGCGGTGACGAGACGCAGGCCGATATTCATCAACACCACGGCCAGCGCGACATAGGGTAACAACAGGCAACGCTTACGCATCAGGGCCAGGCGGCTGACGCGTGGTTCCAGCAACACGCGCACGTCCGCGCCTGGCAACGAGAACTCGTGGCGTTCGCGGTCGGCAGAGATGCCGTGGATAGTCACTTCGTGGCCAGCGGCGCGCAGCGACGCCGCTTCCTTGGTGATGCGGGCGTCGTTCTTGACGGCGCTGTGGACGATGACCGCGATTCTCATAGCTGGGAGTCGACTCTGCCTTGGCTGTGCAGGAGATGGCATGCGGTCATCGCTTCCATTCGCTTGTCTTGAGCGAACAATGCGAAACCGGATACTAGCCCGAGAGCATCGGATTGTATCCATGGGTATCGAGCAGCGTCTTGGGAAGCTGGGCCTTCCGTTGCATGCTGAACGACCGCGCGACCAGACAGAGATTGATCACGGCTGCCGATAGCGTAGTCGCCTGGCTGGAGCATCACCCGACTGAGAAGTCGGGTGCGGATTGAAATCTGATAGGACGTGTTCGCCTGCTGCGCGGGCTGCGCGTCACCCGAGTACGCCCGTGTCAGAGCTTGCCTTTTGCCTGTCTGATTTTTTCGGGTCCGAAAGCACAAGCAAGTCTCGTGTGATTCTAAGCACTCAGACTCAGTATCCGCCGTTTCACAGACGAGCCGGCGCCGTTGTATATCGATGAATCAATGAAAAGCAAAAGGCAAGCTCTGACACCCGATCCGATGTTGACCGCCGACCCCGTGACCGCTTGACGCCTCCGAACCGCGTCCTGTGTCGTTGCTGTTTTTGGACCGACACTACGTAAGTGCGCTTGAGTGCAGTGTCGGCTGGTAGCCGTAGGCCAAGGCCATCACAGAAGTCGGTGGAGTCAATACGGATGCGACGCCATCCAGCGGTTTCGGCGTTCGCATGGTCCAGCCATCAAACGAGAAGCGAAGCAAGAAATCACCACGCAGGAGTTCGCACCCACCGTCGCGATTGACGACTACAGAACCATCGGGCAGACCTGCAAAGGGAGCGGTCCATACGATCCGATCGCTTGCTCGGACCAAGCCTCGCCCCATGCGGAGTCGTTCCCTGTTCAAGTGCTCGTTCAATTCGAACGCGCGGAGCGGCTGTGAGGCTTGGGTGGCGCAAGTCACTGCATCTCGGTAAGCAATGTAGTCCGCGCGCCGACAAGTTGCACAGGGTCGATGCCCGGCAGCCAAAGCAACCGCGTCGTCAAGGAAGAATAAAGGCGTCCACCGTCTCGCACGTGCCAACGGCCATCGCCAATCGCGATATACCGTGAGACAGGTAATCCACAATGCACTGGCGTGATGACGCACCACCCGTTCGCGATCATCAACTAAACAGCCACGGTTGCCAGTGAACATGCCTCGGGCGGCGACTGCATGGAGATCACTCCAGGGATCGACTCTGTTTCGTCTGGGCGACGTCGTCGGATGCGGTTTTTGTGTTCGACCATTCATCATCTATGATGCCTCAATCACCACAGACGGCAGTGCGTGTCGCCCACTATAGTTGCAGTCAGTTCGATGATGCTCCATCGGGTCAAAGCGACGCGCCACAGTTAGGGAGTCAGAGTCTTCGAAGACTCTGACCATGCCCTGGCTTGATGTACACCACTTTAGGCACCCGTCAGCCTGTCTACAACTGCCCATAGCGTTTAACTCATCTCCGCCAAGCTGCCTGAGGCTGCGGCCGTGGGGAAATTATCAGCGATTGAAAACCTCTCTGGGAACGCATGGCACGATGTGCCTTGCATCTTTCGCAGGCTGTAAGGTGGCGGTTGCGCGTTGTTGATGGGTGCGTACAATGAGGCGCGCGCCGCACAGGCTAGGAAAACACTGCTTTGCAAAATCGTCTGACCATGACGAAATTCGACCACTCATCGTCGCATTCGCGCAGCACAGTGCGTGCGCTAGCCCTCGCGTCGGTGATCGTCACGCTCTTGTTGCAGAGTCTCCTCGGCGCTGTCCATCCTTATCACCATGCTGATGGAGCGCGCCGCGTCGCGCCCGGTGCGGCACTGACTGCCGATTCGGCAAGTTCAGCGCAACAGGTATTTTCTGGACACGATGATACGGACGAGACGCAGTGCGCGCTGTGCCTCGCCCTCCACGCCTCGTCAAACTGTGTCGGCCTCAAAGCCGCCCCCTTCATCGCGCCCAGTCGGTACCAAGACTGCTATATCGCTCACCCGGCGTTCCGTCCGCTGGAAAGCCGGCGCTATTCAATCGCGCAACAGCGCGCACCTCCAATCTCCGTCTAGCTCTTTCGCCACAGGCACTGCAAGGCAACGTCGGCAGCTAATTGCCGGCCTCATCTTGTAGCCGCGGCTATCTTCAGCGCGTGCGACCCACCTCGGATCGCGCGCCACTAATTTTCGGACGGAATCCAGACATGAATAGCATCCCTTGTTGGGCGATAACACTTGTCGTCGCTGTCGCATTGCTTCTACCGCACTCGAGCTTGGCAGCCGACCACGACGAGATCGCGGAGATACATCAAGAAATCCAGACCATGAAGAGTGAATACGAAGCGCGCATTGCCTCGCTAGAAGCGCGCCTGCAAGCCGCCGAGCAGGCGACGAAGTCGGCCGAAGCGAAGGCCGAATCCGCGCAGACGACGGCCGGCAACGCGTTGGTGGCCGCGCCACCGGTAGCAGCCAGTGCACCGGCCAGCGCGAGCGCCTTCAATCCCGCCATCGGTCTCATCCTTGATGCCAAGGCACGCTACTACTCGCGCGACGTCGGCGACTTTCGCATTCCGGGTTTCTCCCTACCGCACGAGGGCGGCCTTGGCGTCGAAGGTCTAGGACTCGGTGAGTCGGAATTGAATTTCTACGCGAACGTCGACGATAAATTCTATGGCAGCCTCACCACGGCAGTGGCGGAGGAAAATGGCGACACCACGGTTTCGGTTGAAGAAGCCTTCATTCAGACCCTTACCTTACCCGTTGGGCTCACCGTCAAGGCCGGACGCTTTTTTTCTAACATCGGGTATCTGAACTCCACGCACGCCCACGCCGACGATTTCGCCGATCGGCCACTGCCGAATCGAATTTTCCTGAACGGCCAGTTCGGCGACGACGGCGTGCAAGTACGCTGGCTGGCGCCCACGGATCTGTATGTAGAGCTCGGCGGTGAGCTGTTACGTGGCGCGAGCTATCCCGCCGGCGGCGGTTCAGACAACGGCAAGGGGACGTGGACGGCTTTCGGCCATGTCGGCGGCGATCTGGGTGACAGTCAAAGCTGGCGTGCCGGGCTGTCCTATCTCTCAGCACGGGCGAATCATCGCGACACTGGCGATCCGGATGCACCCGATCTCTTCAGCGGAAACGTCGATATGTGGATCGTAGACGCGGTGTGGAAGTGGGCCCCAAATGGCGACGCGGCCAACCGTAACTTCAAACTCCAGGGTGAGTATTTCGCGCGGGCGGAGAAGGGGCGCTACACACCGGCGGGCGGCGTCGCGTTGCCGCTGTCATTCGATCAAGACGGCTTCTATGTACAGAGCATTTATCAGTTCATGCCGCAATGGCGAATAGGCTTGCGCTATGCCCAACTCGAGGCCGAAAGACTCGGGTCGTCATTTGCCGGTACCGCGCTCGACGAGCGTGGCCGCACGCCTTGGGACGTGAGCGCAATGATCGACTGGTCTAACACCGAGTTCAGTCGGATCCGTCTACAGTACAACCGCGATGAATCCGGGCTGAGGCCCGACGATCAGGTGGTCGTGCAATACATCATGAGCCTCGGTGCGCATGGCGCCCATCAGTTTTAAGGACCATTCGACATGACAAGCATCGTAAGAACATTCATTGCGTTATTCGTCGCACTCTGCGCGACATCGTCGGCGGCGGCGCTTCAGGTATTTGCCTGTGAACCGGAGTGGGAAGCCTTAGCCCAAGAGCTGGGCGGGCCGAATGTCACCACCTTTAGCGCGACCACCGGACTGCAGGATCCACATCAAGTGCAGGCACGGCCCAGCCTGATTGCGAAAGCGCGGCGCGCCGATTTAGTGATCTGCACTGGCGCCGAACTCGAGATCGGCTGGTTGCCCATGATTCAGCGGCAGGCGGCGAATCCAAAAATTCAGATCAATCAGCCGGGCTACTTTCAGGCCGCAGATTATGTGCGGATGTTAGACGTGCCGACGGTCTTGGATCGCAGCGCGGGCGATATGCACGCGCAGGGCAATCCGCATGTGCAGACCGATCCGCGCAATTTCGAGCCGGTCGCTAAAGCGCTGGCAGAGCGACTGGCACAGCTCGACCCGGCGAACGCGGCGAGCTACGCATCCCGTTACCAGGATTTTTCTATGCGTTGGCAGCAGGCGCTCACACGCTGGCAGGAACAAGCCGCAGTGCTCAAAGGTACGGCTATCGTGGTCCATCATCGTTCTTGGACTTATCTCGAGAACTGGTTGGGTTTGCAGGAGGTCGCGAGCCTTGAGCCCAAGCCCGGGCTGCCGCCGAGCGGCGTGCATCTGACGGAGGTGCTTTCGCAATTAAAATCGCAACCGATCAAGCTGATCGTGCGCACACCCTACAACGACGATCGTCCTTCGCAATGGTTGGCCGAACGCGCGGGCGTTCCGGCCGTGATGTTGGCGGATACCGTCGGTGGTACGCCGGAAGCGCACGACCTGTTCGCTCTGTTTGACGATACGCTGCAGCGGCTGCTGAAGGCAGCGCAGAAATGAGCATCGGCAATACCGACCTCAGCATCCTGTGGCCAGCCTTACTTGCCGGTCTACTTGTGCTGTCCACTCATGTCCCCATGGGGCAGCGCGTACTTGCGCGCGGCATCGTGTTCATCGATCTCGCGATCGCGCAAATCGCCGGTCTTGGCGTCATCGTAGCGGATGGTCTCGGCTGGGAAGCGCAGGGAGGGCGGGTGCAGATCGCGGCGTGCGTCGCGGCGCTGCTCGGTGCCCTGCTTCTGACCTGGACTGAAAAGCGATGGCCGGAAGTGCAGGAGGCATTAATCGGTGTACTGTTCGTGTTCGCGGCGAGTGTCGAAATGCTGCTACTCGCCAACAATCCTCACGGCGGAGAACATCTGAAAGATCTCCTGGTGGGGCAGATCCTGTGGGTGACGCCCGCCAGTCTGCTGCCTGTGGCGATGCTGTACGCGGTTGTGCTGGCCCTGTGGTTCGGCCTGCGAGAACGCCTGGGGCAGGCCGGCTTCTATGGCCTGTTTGCCGTAGCCGTGACTCAGTCGGTGCAACTGGTCGGTATTTATCTCGTGTTCACCAGTCTGATCGTGCCAGCCCTGGCGTCGCGCGCGTACGGGTCCAAGCGAAGTCTGGCCGTCGGCTACGGCCTAGGCGCGCTCGGCTACGTGGTGGGACTATTGGCGTCTTCGTACTTCGATCTCCCGACCGGCGCCTTGATCGTCTGTGCCTTGGTCGGCGTGCTCGTAGTGACGGTGGCGGTGGCACCAGACCCGCGACACCATGCGAGCGCTTGAAGTGCGTAGTGACGAAGCAAAGATGAGCGAGGTATTCCGAACTTGAATGACAGAAATGGCGAAAAAATAGTACTGGTCCTGCAGGGTGGTGGCGCACTCGGGGCCTATCAGGCGGGTGCCTACGAAGCGTTAGTGGAGTTTGGCTATGAGCCGACCTGGGTAGCCGGGATTTCCATCGGCGCCATCAACGCTGCCCTGATCGCAGGAAATCCACCCGAGCTACGCGTCAGCCGTTTACGTGAATTCTGGGATACGGTTTCATCGCGACTAATGGGCGAGCCGCTTGTTGCCGGTTCTAATGCGCGGGCATTTTTTAATGAACTGAGCGCGACACTGGTGTCCGCTACCGGGATACCTGGGTTCTTCGCGCCGCGCGTTCCCCCGGCAATTCTGATGCCACCGGGCTCGCCTGCATCGACGAGTGTGTATGACACGTCACCACTGCGGGACACGCTGACAAAGCTGATTGATTTCAAATCACTCAAGGGCGGGCCCGTGCGCCTCAGCGTCGGGGCTGTCAATGTGGCGAGCGGCAATTTCGCCTATTTTGACAGTGCGGATGAGGCACTGAGCGCAGAGCACATCATGGCGAGCGGTGCATTGCCACCTGGCTTCCCGGCCATCGTCATCGACGGCGAGGCGTATTGGGACGGCGGGCTGGTCTCCAATTCGCCCCTGCAGTACGTACTCGATTTTGGCGGTCCACGCGAAGACATGTGCATCTTTCAGGTGGATTTATTCAGCGCTCGTGGCCAAATACCGCAGACCTTATTGGAAGTCGCGCAACGAGAAAAAGACATTCGTTTCTCGAGTCGGACGCGCTTGAACACTGATACCTTCCGTGAGTTGCAAACGCTACGGCGCGCCGCGCGACGTCTCTACGAGAAGCTTCCAGACGAACTTAAATCCGATCCCGATGCCCAACTGCTCGAGGGTAACGGCTGTGACGCAGCGGTGACTATCGTGCAATTGATTCACCGCAAGGCTGCTTACGAGACGCAATCCAAGGATTATGAATTTTCGCGTTTCTCAGTGCGCGAGCACTGGGAGGCAGGTCGCAACGACGTGCGTCGCACCTTAAGCCACCGCGCATGGAAAAACCGCAGCAAACCGACCGAAGGCGTGTCTATTTTCGATCTCACCAAAGGTGGGGAAGCATGAAGGACGTACAACCGCTATGAAAATCGATGAGGTCAAGCGCCGGGCTTTCGCCATGCCGCTGACAAACCCCTCGTATCCGCCTGGTCCGTATCGTTTCGTTAATCGCGAGTTCCTGGTCATCACCTATCGCACCGACTTGGAAGCACTGCGCGCCATCGTGCCGGAACCGCTCGAAATCACCGCGCCGCTGGTCAAATATGAGTTCATTAAAATGCCGGACTCCACCGGCTTTGGCGACTACACCGAATCCGGACAAGTGATTCCGGTCAGCTATAACGGCCAGCAGGGCGGCTATACCCATGCCATGTACCTCAACGATGATGCCCCGATAGCCGGTGGACGTGAGATCTGGGGGTTTCCTAAAAAGCTGGGCGAGCCGTCATTGCGCGTGGAAAAAGACACGCTAGTGGGAACGCTGGATTACGGCTCGGTACGCGTTGCCACTGGCACGATGGGCTACAAGCACAGGATCCTGGATCCTACTGTCGTGCAGACAGCCTTGGCCGCGCCCGGATTTCTTTTGAAAATCATTCCGGACGTCGATTGCGGGCCGCGGATCTGCGAGCTGGTTCGCTACCATCTGCGCGACATTACCGTGAAGGGTGCGTGGGAGGGACCGGCCGGTCTCGAATTGCGTCATCACGCCTTGGCACCCGTCGCCGACCTACCAGTTCGCGAAATAATTTCCGCGATACACATTCTGACCGATCTCACTTTGGGACTCGGCGAAGTCCTCTACGACTACATGAAGCACGGACCATCAGCATGAGAATGAAAGACAAAGTTTGCATCGTGACCGGCGCCGCGCGTGGCATCGGCGAATGTATCGCTCGACGCTATATCGAAGAAGGGGCGAAGGTCGCGATCGCCGTTCTGGAACTCGGCGCCGCCGAGGAGACCGCAGCGCGCCTTACTCGACTCGGCCCTGGCACTGCCATCGGGGTGGCGGCAGATGTCGTTGACGAAAAGCAGGTCGGCGTTGCCGTCGCGCGCGTGGTAGAAGAATGGGGGGGTGTAGATGTGTTGGTTTCCAACGCAGGCATCCAAATCGTGCACAAGCTTGAAGAGTTCCCGTTCGAAGACTGGAAAAAACTATTATCGATTCATCTCGACGGTGCGTTTTTGACCTCCAAGGCCTGCCTACCTCACATGTACAAGCAAGGCTCCGGATCGATCATCTTCATGGGCTCGGTGCACTCGAAGGAAGCCTCGCCCCTGAAAGCCGCTTATGTCACCGCCAAGCATGGCCTCGTCGGTCTGGCGCGTGTGATAGCTAAAGAAGGCGCAGCCTATGGTGTACGCGCCAACGTCATATGTCCCGGTTTCGTCAAGACCCCGCTAGTCGAGAAGCAGATTCCCGAGCAGGCCAAGACGCTCGGCATCTCGGAGCAGGAGGTCGTCGATAAAATCATGCTTGGTAACACGGTTGACCATGAATTCACTACGGTCGAGGACGTAGCGGAAGTGGCGCTATTGTTCGCCGCTTTCCCGAGCAATGCCTTGACCGGACAATCTTTGATCGTGTCGCACGGCTGGTTCATGGAATAACGCGGGAAAGGCATCGGCCGCTAATCGCGGCTGGTGGTGATGTAAGGCGAAGCCGCTGGTTTTTCGGCTATGAGAACCTAAGCTGCGGTGCTGTCATCAAAGCGATGAACGTTACCGCGCCTGTAGAATAAACTTCCCCGCCCCAAGGGGCGGGGTATTCGCCGCTTCACTTCACAGCTCTCTGCGATCGCTGCCATCGAAGAACGCCGCAAGCGGCGAGGAATTTACCCGCAGTGATCAAAATCGAATTCCTTAGGCATAGGCTGCCGACGGTATACCAAGCATCGTCGCCGCCTGCACGCGAGTGGCAAGTGGTCGCCCCACTTCTGCGCACAACTTCTTCGCCGCGATAACCAGTTCGACATTGCTCGGTTGCCCAGGCCCGGCATAGTCCTCCAATCCCACCCGCAGATGGCCACCTGCTTCCAAGGCCCAGCGCGCCATGCCGGAACGGAGTACATCACCGCCGAGCACGGCCACAGCCCAGACGACCGCAGAGCCCTCAAGCAGTGAGCGATAGGCATCCAAGGCGATGCGAGTCGGCGGAAAGCCAAATGCCAGCCGCTCGCTGAAATAGAGTTTGATGAAGGCGCCGCGCGGCAAAGCACCGGCTGCTTCATAGGCGCGCACGACGCGCAGGAAGCCGGCTTCGAAGATCGCTATGTTGGGTGCGAGTCCGAGCTTATGGCATTGCTCCATCATCCAAGCGATATCCGCATAACTATGCGGATACACCAGGCTCCCATCGAGTTGCGGAAGACCATTACTACCCCAGGCACCGACATTGACCGAGCCTGGGTCAACATAGGCCATGCGCAGCAGACCATCGCGCGCCAAAATCTGCTGGTGTCTCCAGCGCTCCTGAATCTCCCCCGGCCAATTGCTGGTGGGATAAGCGAGTGCTTCGGGCACCGCACGGTATAGCGCGCGATAGAAAGCCGCCGACTTGGCCGCCATCTGCTCCGGCGACGCACCGCCGAGGGGAGCCGCGGACTGCCCGAGATCGTCGTGCTGGTGAACGATCTGTGCGCCGGCCTCGAGACAGGCAAGCGCATCGTCGGTGAGCTCTTCGACTGATATTGGAACATGCGGATTGCTGGCCTTGCGTCGCGAACCATTGAGTGCAACTTCAATGATGACGGGTTGCTGCTTGGGCTGAATCATTGCTGGGTTGTTCCTCACTCACCGTGGCTTGGCATCATACAATTCAACACGCGGTGCCCGATACTCATCGCCGGCCGCCGGTATTTACATTGCGCGTTCTTAGGAGGCGCGAGATCTCGCGGATGACTGGACTGTCGCGGAACACGCTCGCGAAGTGGCTGCACGGTGAAGTCGAAGAGGGGCAGAAGTACTGGCGCGGGGGTTGTGGGCTGCGAATTCGTAAATTGTAGCCAATGGCGCGTCATCCGAGCCCGTTCCATCCGATGAGTCAATTAAAAGCCATACTCAAGACCCCTCACCAGCGCCCTTGCAGTTTGAACGCGCGAGTCACCCGCTCACTGATGACACGCACTGCTCACATCCGCTTTGTGCACTGATTATTATCCCGAAGAACAAGCCTGCGCGGGCTTAGAGCCGCCCGCAGTCGGCCACCAACAGCAGGTGTGTGAGGTCGTGGTAACGCTGGGCGTCCAGGCCGGTGAGTTCAGTGACGCGTTGGATGCGCGCATAGAGGGTGTTGGCGTGTACACCGAGGTCACGAGCGGCGCGTTGTATGTTCATGTCGGCGTCTGCCAAAGCCCGCAGCGACTTCACTAGCGTGCCGGGTGACTTCGCGTCCGCCTCGCGCAAGCGCGAGAGCCAAGATGGTAGTGCTGCTTGAACGTAATCGGCCCCGCAGTGAATGAGCAGCCGCCTAATCGGGAGCGCCGAGAAAGACACCACACGCTCACCGACGCTTGCAAAGTCCAGCGCCAGCGTCGCTTCATGGATACCGCGCGGGATGAATGCGGTCGAGGGCTGGTCGCTGGACAGCCCAATCAGCACCGAAGGACCGAGTGTAAGCAGCTGTGGCACGATGCGGTCGGCGAGACGGGCTTGCGGCGCGGTCCAGCCCGACACGCGTCGCACATCGGAGAACACCGCAGTCACCAGCTTACCCCGCACTCCAACGAGGGCGCGGGCCGGAAGAGAGGCTACCGACTCGAGAATCGCTTCGCAAATGCGTAGAGCCCGTGGCGGGTTCTCCATTTCCAGCGGGTCGGTGGATTGCACCTGCGCGACACAGAAACTAAGGCGCTGCTCCAAGTAGCCGGCGCGCTTGAGCAGTCGTGCGACTCGGGCATCAGCCTCGTCGTAACCACTGATGAGTATGTTCAACAGTTCGGAGCGCCGGTCACCCTCGGCTTCGGCGATCACGCGGGTCTGAGCGACATAGGCCGCCGCCGCGACGAGGCTGATGGCGCTGGCGTATTCCGCAGCTAGGCCGTCCAACGCCGTCTCTTGGCCTCGCACGCTTGCTGTGGGAATGCTGCTTCGAGCCCATTGCGTCAACACCGCCTGCACGCAGCGATAGGCTTGCAGTAAGGCTTCGAGCGGAAAACGCTGTGTCGCGCGACGGTGGGCATGGGCGCGCACAAATTCGAAGTCGCCTAGCGCTGCGCCGCCCAGCAAGCGGCTCAACTCAGCGACATGCTCCTGCGCATGGCGCTCAAGATCGGGCAGCAACTCCGGGTTTCCCGAGGCGGAGAACGCCGCGACCTGTTCGACGACCGCCGCGTACAGGCTTCTCGCGAGTTCGGCGCCGGTCTTGTCCAACGCCGCTGCGGCGGGAGCGGCCAGGCGCGGTGTCGACAGCGCCAACAGAGCCTGCACCAGTCCCGCGTTTTTGGTGGCGTCTTTCATTGGGTTGTGAATCCTTCACAAGACGTGGACCAGAAGTATCACAAGTTTCGCCGTTGTTGGCGAAGCCAACTGTGAATACTGTTCAGCTCGGGTGTCGACCAACACCCGTTCAAGCGTACTACCACGCGTCATGGGCCACACCTTTCGAACCGTACACTGGAGTAATTATGAAATCGCGATACGCACTTCTAGGAATTTTGGGCTTGGCAGCAAGCATGTCGGCGTCTGCCGCGACGCTCGACTTTGGCTCCTATTTGCTGGACTACGACAACACCACAGCCTTTGGTGATCCCACCGGTACGGGCGGCAGCGGCGCGGTGAGCTTCGCCTGGTCGGTACCGAGCGCGGTGAATGTCGTGAGCTTTGGACCTGCGGCGTCCAGCACGTTTGTGGTGCCCAGCTATACCATCAGTGCCAAACCGGGCTTCGTGCTCAGCACCGTGACTGGATTCCTCGGTAACTTGGTATTCAATGAGGCGGGTGGCAACACCACCAACGCACATTGGGCCGGTTCGTTGACCCTGAACGGCAGTCCTTTATTTGCATTTGATGAGGACTTAAATAAGACGACAACAACCGCGATACCGGGCTTCTCCGCCGGATACTGGTCAATCAACCCGACCGCGCCGATCCCGCCCTTCTCCAGCTTTGGATTCAGTGCCGATCTAAGCTTGTCTGCGGCCGGGACATCAGGTGCCTCATTCGCTTCACTTATCTCCCAGCCGCAGAATCAACTTAAGGTCAGCTTCGTCGCAACACCCGTCCCAATCCCTGCGGGCATCTGGTTGGTCGGTTCGGCTTTCGGTTGTCTTGGACTCATACGCCGCCGCGCCATCTGAGCGTCGAAAATGACAGTGAGAAGAACTGCCGTATGGCGGCAGTTCTGACTACGGCGAGTCGTCAGAGCGACGAAAGAATTCCTACCTGCGCAAGACAACTGTAAGTTGACCCCAGCGGCGTAGGACGCTCGAATTCTATCGCTCTCCGACGGCAGCTTCTGATGGGGTGCGTATTCCGCTGTCTCTTGGCTACGGCCTCCGATTGAGTCGTGGCGTCGACGCCCCTATGGGCCAGCTCCCAAGCTCTAGATGGCAATAGCGTCACGGCCTCTAAGTCCGCTTCGGTAGCTCATAGGGACCGGAAGACACCCTTACATGTCCATCGCCTGAGCGATCTCGATAGACCCGCCAGCTTTCAGGAGCGGACACCCGCAAGCCTTTTTGTGCGCATCCTCCAGATTCGAGGCCTCGATCAGGCTGTAGCCGACGGCTGGATTCGCGCCACCACCGCTGCTGAGCGAGCCGTCGGGTTTCACCGTGATCGATGGGCCGACTGGGTTGCCGCCGTCGATGACTGCTGCGCCCAGTGACCCGAACCATTCCCCCCAGGCATCCATCGTGGCCTTGCTCTCGGCGGGAGTCGAAGGCGGCTTCGCGCCGTGGTATACGAACAAATACTTAGCCATCGCAATCTCTTTATAGGCGTAGCAATTCGGCGATGTAAGACCCGTGTGCCAGCGCCAACTCAACAATGAGGCAGGGGCGAAGCCGTCTTTGAGAGAGTCGGCTGTAGCGAAGTGTAGGTGTTTGTGTGCTTCGTTGTCGTTCTCGATGAGGCGACACGCCGACGCATAAAACCTAGTGCACCTAATGCAGGGACAAACATCCATGGAGTGGCTGGCAACGGCACCGGCGCCGCTTGAAAGTAGCCGCCGCGAGAAGTGATCGTCGCCCCGATCGGCAAATCAAAACTTAGCTTCGCTGTCGCGCTAAAGTCCGCCGTCGCCCCGTTTATCGTCACAGAATCCGTGAGGTAGGTCAGATTAAACGAGCTACCGTTCGTGATATTCAGCGTAAGCGACGCCAAATCGGCAACATGAGGTGCGTTCACTGCGGGGCACCCATCGAGAAAGCACGTAATATTCCCGAACGTAATTTTGTCTAGGTGCACACTCTCAATTATGGTCGCATTAGGTTCCGCGATGCTTGCGGCGGATATCACGCTTGCTCTACTGAAGGCAGATGCTACCGTAACGAATGGGGCATTTGCATCGGCCGACATTGTGCCGTCCAGAAGGATATGGACACTCAAATTGAATTGAGCGCCATCTACTAAATTAGTGTCGTGCAAGGTAAAACTATCATCAATTCTGCCGTGTGATGACACCTCTGCTACAGCGGCGCCATTGAACGGCACCGAATGCGCGAAGGTTTTGATGGTCCCTGTTATCGAGTTAATCGTTACTTCGCCATTACCGATGTTTGGGTCTGTCATACTGACATGCGCGATAGGACTGTCTGTGTTATCTGAAAAATGTGGATCGAAACCAATTCGCTGCACACTCACCTCGGCGAAATTTGACGCACTAACCGGACTCGCAAGACACGTCAGCAACAGGTACAAAGGTCCAACGATAAATTCGATGCGGTGGCTATATATCACGATGTATCTCCTCTTTACTCTTTTTAAGCGAACTTCAGCGCGACGCGTCGGCGTGCGAAAACTAGGCCACTCATAGCGGAGCCGAAGAGCCAGGCCCCCGCAGGGATTGGCACCGGAGCCACTTCCAGAGAAGGGGAGGCCCAATCGACACCCAACGCAGACGTCAGGTGAATGTCGCCAATAAACTTATGTGTATCGAGGTCGAAAACGGAAGCAAGTCCGCCCCATTTTTCAGTGTGCTCTAAGTCGGTAACGATCTGCCCGGTTGCGCCGCTCGCAATCCCGCTACCCGCACCGAATACTGTGGATACAGTTAACGACCATTCGAGATGCACAGAATCGCCGTTGTGAATAACAAGTGAGTCCAACGCGGCCGACGCCCCAACGGAATCGTCGATTAACGATTGGCCCGGCCCCACTGCTGTACTGGCAGTCAGATTCTTTTGGGCTACATTGACACCCGATACTGCGGTAACGAAGCCGGTTATCTGTGCTGACAGGAACTGATAGTTCGTGTCGATGATAGTGACTTTGCCACTCACTGTTACCGGATTAAATGAAATCGCGAGCCGGTCATGTCCTGCGCTAACGGAACTAAACTGGACGTCGTCATTGATATCAGCAGCGGCGACCGCAGGTTGAGGACCAATCGGCCGCGCGAATAGTGCCGTAGCCTTTTCAGATGCGTAGAGGCGAATTATTTTCGAACTGGTATCGGCAGACGCGCGTGCTTCCCATACGCGGTCGTAACCGGTGTCGAAATTCCTTTCGCGGTCCGCTTTAGAGGCAGTGGCGGCTCCTGGAATGGTGCGTTGAGTAATATCGAGAAGGACGCCAGATCCCGCGACAACTCTAACTGTCGCTGCGCGCGCCGAATTCATCGAACATAACCCGAGAATCAAGCCCGCGCTCAGTATCATTGTCGTCGTTGCACGGTAAGCGGCCAAACGAGGCCGTGATTGCGCTAAGTCGGCTTATGCGGTGGCGAGATAGAGATCTGAACGCAAAGGATTGTGCGCGAAGGTCGCC
>JAYWAC010000330.1:0-21842 GCA_043782755.1 Pseudomonadota bacterium
CGATGGAAGCCGACTTCCGGCTATCGAATTATCAAGGCGGTGTGATCAGTGGTATTCAGGCGATCAGCCGTCATCTGACTCACACCTTCCCCGCGCAAGACAGCGGGCGCAACGAACTGCCGAATCGCCCGCTCATTCTGTAGTACCCGTCGCGAACCGACTTCAGCGCTTAGTTTTCAGATACACCGCTCACACGACCGCGCCGAACAGGGCGCCCGCGCCGGTGGTGACCAGCATCGCGAGCGCGCCCCAGAAGCTCACGCGCCAGGTGCCGTTCCACAGTGGCGCGCCGCCGAGATGGGCCGAGGTCGCGCCGAGCGCAGCGAGAAACAGCACCGAGCATAGCGACACCAACACGATGAGCCGCTCGGGTGCTGCCATCGCGACTACCGACAACGGCAGCATCGCGCCGATGGCATAGCTGGTGGCGGACGCCAGTGCGGCCTGCGCCGGATGGGCGGCCATGGCCGCCGATAAACCGAGTTCGTCCCGCGCATGGGCACCGAGAGCATCGTGTGCCATCAACTGCGTGGCGACTTGGGTCGCGAGACTGGGGTCGAGACCACGCGAGACATAGATCGCCTTGAGTTCGCGCTGTTCACCTTCCGGATCCTGTTCCAGCTCGCGCTTTTCGCGCGTCAGATCCGCTTTCTCGGTGTCTTCCTGGGAATGCACCGAGATGAATTCGCCCGCCGCCATCGACATCGCGCCCGCAATCAAACCAGACACGCCGGTCAGCAGCACGGTCTGTGGTGCAGCACCGGCAGCCGCGACGCCGAGTATCAGACTGGCGGTTGAGACGATGCCGTCATTGGCGCCGAGTACGGCGGCGCGTAACCAACCGACTCGACCACTGCGATGCCGTTCGAAATGTGCGCGGGCTCTTTTCATGGGGTTGCGTGCCTGGGGTGGAAATGAAGTGCGGCGATACGTGAATTGAACTCAGCGTAACCGATAGCGCGGCGAGGTTCGGCGTCAGCCGGCTTTGCGCAACGTGAGGTTGTAGCGATATGGGCCGGTCAAAGGATGATGAGCGGCGGCTAGCTCCGCGACGCCGTGAAAATTCAAACGCGATGGCCCGCCCCACACCACCACATCGCCGTGTTCGAGCTTGAGGCGTGCGGGTCTGTCCTGGCGCTGCGCACCACCAAACAGAAACACCGCCGGCACGCCCAGCGACACCGACACGATAGGCTGGCGAAAGTCTTGCTCATCCTGGTCCTGATGAAGGCTGAGCTTGGTGCCCGCCGCATAACGATTGATGAGGCAGGCGTCGGGCGCAAAATCTTCGAAGCCCGCTGCCGAGGCCGCGCGGCGCGCCAAGGCGATGAAGCGCGCCGGCATGGCGGGCCACGGCGAGCGCTGCTCGGGGTCGAGCGCAGCATAACGATAGCCTAATCGATCCGAAACCCAGCCCAGCGCACCGCAATTCGTCATCGCCACGGACATGCGATGGCCGCTGGCCATGATCATATGGCGCAGTGGAGCTTGGGTGATGATCTCGTGTATGTCATCGACGAGTTGCGCTGTTTCCTCCATAACGAAGCCCTGCAATAGCCACGCGCCCGGCGCTGACAGCGGATGCGCGTCGCCCGCAAACAGTGTCATGAATATTGTCTCCCGCAGTCTGGCGAATGTTGGCGCTTGTGTGCGGCTATGATCGGAACATACAACCGCGATTCAGAGCGTCAGCCCGGCCCACTGAAAGTGTGTAATCCATGGCCCACAACTCTAACCTTGATCGCTCCTGGTCCCTATGTGACCATCGCTGGCCACTGCTATCCTGTCACGATCTGTGAGGAGAATGCGCTCATGCATGTCGACGAGCAATTGAACGACCCGGCGTTTTTCGCTACCGGTGAGCATTACCGACTATTCGATCGCATGCGCGCCGAGCATCCCGTGCACTGGACGACGAGTCCCGATGGACGTGGCTATTGGTCGGTGTTTCGTCATGCCGACATCAAGACCATTCTGAACGATCCTGCCGTTTTCAGTTCCGAACGCGAGGGTGTATTCCCCGTCATCGACGATGACATGGCGGCGATTGCTGCCGAGGCCTGGGGCGTCGGCCAGAATGTGGCGATGATCGATCCGCCGCGCCATACCGCCGTGCGCAAAGTGATCTCCACGCCCTTCCTACCCAAGGCCTTGGCCGATGGCGAAGAGCGCACTAAGAAACTGGTCGGTGAGATCTTCGATCAGTTGCCGCGAGATGGCGAAATCGATCTGGTGTCGGATCTCGCGGTACGCATTCCGATGGCCGTCATCTGCGATATTCTCGCGCTACCGGCCACGGCCTGGGATGACATGCTGACCTGGGGCAAGCAGGCCATCGGCGGCAGCGACCCCGAATATCAGGTGGGCACGGTCGCTGAAACCGTCATCCATGGTTTTCGACGTCTGCAGGCTTACGCCGAGCAACACTCCACGCAACGACGCGGCTGTCCATTTTCCGATCCGCTCACCGCGCTCGCGAATGCGACTATCGATGATGAGCCCTTGTCGCAGAGCATGGTCACCTACAACGCCGTGCAGATCATTTTGGCCGGCTTCGAGACCACACGGAATGCTTTCTCCGGCGGCGTGTTGGCTCTGCTCGAACATCCAGAGCAGATGGCCTTGCTGCGCGAAGATCCGCGTCGACTGCGGCTTGCGACCGAGGAGATCGTGCGCTGGTCAGACCCGGTGATATCGCTCATGCGCACGCCGACCCGAGACACCGAACTCGGCGGCCAGAAGATCCGCGAGAATGAGCGTGTGATGTTGTGGTTTCCGTCGGCCAATCGCGATGACGCGGTCTTTGAGCGCCCCTACGACTTCGACGTGACGCGCCATCCCAATCTGCATTTGGGATTTGGCGCCGGTCCGCATTTCTGTTTAGGTGGGCCGCTCGCCAAGATGGAGATTCGACTCGCGCTTGAGCAATTGCTGTCACGCTATGACGGCATCGAAATCACTGGGCCAGTCGAGCGCGTGCAATCGACCTTCGTCGGCGGCTTGAAACATCTGCCGGTGAAGTTGATACCGCGCCGTATCAGTCGGGGGGTCAGTGCCTGAGGCGTCGGTTATCATCTGCCCGATCTTCGGAGCACGCGCTCCCTGTCATCGACTCACACCAACACACGAGGAGAATCACCGTGGCCAATGCCCAGATAGACGCAATCCGTACCATGCTGGTACAGAATCCCATCATCAAACCGGGCGCTTCGCTCGAGGACATGCGCAAGGGGCTCGACGCCATGGGTGCTGCCACGCCGCGCCTGGCGGACGTGAGTGCCAGTGTGGTGGATGCGGGTGGCGTCAGCGCCGAGTGGCTGACCCCGGCCGGTGGTGACAGTCAGAGTGTGGTGCTCTATCTGCATGGCGGCGGTTATCTGCTCGGTTCGGTCGATTCCCATCGCGCCATGCTCGAACGCCTGGCCAAGGCCGTCGGTCGCCGCGTGCTGGCGATCAATTATCGTCTGGCGCCGGAAGCGCCGTTCCCGGCGCCGGTGGAAGATGCCTGCACGGCTTATCACTGGTTACTGGCGCAGGGTATCGCCGCCAAGCGCATTGCGATCGCGGGTGACTCGGCGGGAGGTGGTTTGACGCTTGCGACCTTGCTTGCGCTGCGCGATGCGGGCGATGCCATGCCAGGATGTGCGGTGCCGATCTCGCCGTGGACCGATATGGAAGGCACGGGTGCCTCGATGGAGACGCGCGCGGCGGTCGATCCCATGGTGCAGAAAGGTCCGCTGACGGAAATGGCCGGTGCCTATCTGCAGGGCGCCGACACGAAAAATCCGCTGGCTTCGCCGCTCTATGGTGACTTTAAGGGCCTGCCGCCGTTGTTGATCCAGGTCGGCGACGCCGAGACGCTGCTCGACGACACCACTCGCATCGCGCCCAAACTCAAGGCTGCCGGCGTCGATGTCACGGTGGAGGTGTGGGACGACATGATCCACGTCTGGCATCTGTTCGCGCCGATGCTCGATAAGGGCCAGGAAGCGATCGACCGTATCGGCGTCTACGTGCGCAAGCACTGCGCCTGAGCACTCACCGCTGAGGGCAGCGGCATGGCGCTATGGCCGTGCCGCTGCGTGGTATGACGAAGGCCTGTCAGTCCAGCAATTCCACGCGGTCGCCGACCCGCACCACGCCCGGCGTCACCACTTCGGCATAAGTCGCAAAGCCCGGCGTGCTGAAGCCGGGCAACAGGCCATCGGGCAGCGCAACTTTATCGCGATAAGCGATCAGCCCCTTCATCACGGCCTGATCGCGCACGCCGCTGGTCGGATTGAAGCCGGTGATGCCGCAACGGGGCACCGCCGTGCGTACCTTGAGTGTCACCGTGCCGACGCGCAACAGGCGTCCGGCCCAGCTGTCTTCTTCGTGTTCGAGGCTGTTGTCGAAGACGAAGCCCGCTCGAAAGCGACTGGCCTCCACGGCTGCGCCGACCTCGCGAGCCAGACGTTGCAGCGAGCCGCTGGTGACGAAGGTGATCGGCAGTACATCGACCGCGCCATTGCTCACCGCACAGCGCGCGAGATGCATGGGCCGTCCAGCAAAGCGCGACAGTGTGTCCGTCCATGGCCCCTCGACCAGGGCCATCTCGATGTCGCGCAAGCCAGCGTGATTGATGGCCCATCGACGTCCGGTGGCGAGCGCGGGCCCAAGCACCTGGCTGCCGTCGGGCAAGTCCAGTTGAAGTTGTTCGGCGTGCGCATCGAAGCTGAATTTCAGCGGGAAGAAATCGCCATGTCGGTCTGACGACACGAACAGACCGTCGTCCTCGACAAGCGCGAACTCGCGATCGTGGCGAATGCCCGATGGCAGAACCTCAACCGCCTCGGGATGCAGGAACTGGGTGGCTTTCACGTATACCTGGCCGATTTGCGTCACGGTGATCATGTTCTCGTCTCCGTTCTGGCTGGCGTTGTTTTGTCTGGTAGCCCGGCATTACACCGCAACAGGACGCTGCTCACGCGTCCGGCGTCAAGGATTCATGGCCACCACGGGAAATCGCGATAGGTGTCGCCTGCAATAATCTTTCAATTGCGCATGCTTGCGAAAGTCCGCATGAGCCCCATGACGCGCTCGATATATTGGCGCGGGTCGTGATCCCCGCAACGTTGCCCGGGCTGCAATTGTAAGCCGTGGGACGCGTAGGTCGCAGCGGCGCCCGCGCCACACAGGTGCGTGATGATCGCGAGTTCCTGCTGTTGACGCAGTGTTGCCTGCCGAATGCCCTGACGGCTCAGGATCTCGTGCACCTTGCGGTCAAGATTCGATGCTGCGAGTTCCACTGCGTGCGAAGGGATCACGCGTGTATAGAGAGTATTGAACCAGCAACTATGCAGGTCATACCAAGGCCCATCGGCCACCACATGATGATCGTGGATGCAGTAGTGCTGCGCTTCGTCGAACGTGCCGTCGGTGAACTGATACATACCGACCGCGCTCGACGCCGGTCGGTAGATGTCGAACAGCTTGAGCGTGGTGGACCATCGCCAGTAGGTCCGCGCGATGGGGTTGCCCGAGGCCTCCTTCTGCGCCAGCGCGGCGAGCAGCTCGGGTGTCATGATGGACGTCGAATGAGCGAGGAAGAGTGGTGCATAGGTTCGCCAGGTTTCGCTCGGCGTCTTGTATAAGTCGTCGCTGACCGGGAAGAACAATTCCGACGGTTTACGGACAACCTGATAGACCCAGTTGACCGTCGGCACCAAGATCACCAGCAACACGACACAAGCGAAGAGATAGACGAAGGCGGGGATCTGAAATAGCACGGCGAATCGCTTTGACCACACGCTGACGACGGGCCTTGGGCTTGGCATCGCCGTCTTGCGCCGGGCTTTACCGCGAGATTTTGCGGGCGCCTTGCGCGGTACATCGGCAGCGACAACGGCAGTGCGGCCGGCCTTTTTCGCAACCTTGGTCTGCTCTGGGGTCGGGCGTGGTCGGACCTTTTGCTGGTCAGCCTCAAGCGCAGGCTTCTTGAGCTTACGTGCAGTCGAGTGACGAGAGGCGCGCGAACGTGGCATGGCTGGAGATTAGCGAATCGTGGCAGTTAGAGGCCAGACGTGGTGGCGTGACACAGTCGATTTTCGCATGAGAACGCTCGTTACGATGAATACTTTAGGGCACATGATGATGCGCAATTCAACGCCGACAGACTGCCAGGACTTGGAAAATGAATCGGACAGCCATCGATGACATAGAGCGAGGTCGCGTCCTACGAGCTTCTCGCGATTGACGATACTATCGGACAGTTATCCATACTGTTCGGCGCTCCATCTTGCGGAGCGATCATAAGGAGGGCTCATGCTGACGTCTGAATACGCTGCACTGGATGGCTTGGCGCTGGCGGCCTTGATCGCACGAGGTGAGGTGACGGCGCAGGAAGTGAAAGAAGCAGCACTACGCGCAATTGCAGCCGTGAACCCCCAGGTGAACGCGGTGATCGAATGCTGGGACGATGCCACGACGCCAAGCTCCGGACCGTTTGCCGGTGTGCCATTCTTGGTCAAGGATATCGTCGGTGCGACCGCTGGGCGTCGGAACGAACTTGGCAGCCGGCTCGCCGCCGGCTGCGTCTCGGGTGAAGATTCCCATTTGATGACGCGGTTCTCGGCGGCGGGCTTGACGACGATTGGTCGCACCACGACCCCCGAGATGGGCACCAGCACGACCACCGAGTCGGTGGCCGCCGGCCCGACTCGCAATCCATGGAACCCGGCACTCAATGCCGGTGGCTCAAGCGGCGGGTCTGCCGCCGCCATCGCTGCGGGGATGGTGCCGATTGCCCATGCCACCGATGGTGGCGGTTCCATTCGCGTACCAGCCGCGTTCAACGGTTTGTTCGGTATCAAGCCGAGTCGTGGTCGAGTCTCTAACGGCCCGCAATTGGACGAAGTGTGGAGCGGGCTCGCGGTGCAATTCGCCTTGAGCAGGAGCGTGCGCGACAGCGCGGCCTTGCTCGATATCGTGCAGGGCGGCGCAGTGGGCGAGCCGTATTACATCGTGCCGCCGGCGCGGCCTTATCTCGATGAGTGCTCGATTGAGCCGGGTAAGCTGCGTATCGGTCTCGTCGTCGACCCGCTTAATGGTGCCAAGACCCTTCCCGCGATCGCGGCCGTGCTTCGCGATGTCGCAAGACTCTGCGGCGATCTTGGTCATCACGTCGAGGAAGCGACGTTGGATCTCGGCGTCAGCTGGGAAGCCTTCGTGCATGCCAACGCGCAATTCTGGACAGCGGGCACCGCCGCCTGGGTGAACGGCCTCGCCGCCGCGACGGGACGACCGATAGACGAATCCACCCTGGAACCCGCTACGCTTGCAGTGTGGCGCTACGGCACACACGCGACAGCACTCGATCTGCTCGGCGCGCTCGCCACACGTAACGTCGTCAGTCGCACTATCGGCGCCCTGTTCTGCAAATACGATCTTCTGCTGACGCCGACAGTACCTGAAATGCCGCTAGCCATCGGCGCATACAACAAGCCACAAGCCAACGTTGATGGTCTTGGCTGGGTCGCGCATGTATTCGACCGTTCGCCCTGCACCGCGCTTGCCAACATGACGGGTCAGCCTGCGATGTCCTTGCCGCTGGGCATGGATGAGGCAACGGGCGTTCCAGTCGGTGTGCAGTTTGCGGCCGGCGTGGGTCGTGAAGACGTCTTGTTCCGCGTTGCTGCGCAGCTCGAAGCCGCGCGTCCGTGGGCCGCGCGAAAACCGCGACTGTGGGCGGGCAATTTCTGAGCGCGCGCTGTAGGCCGCCGTCCTTGGCGATCGATAGTCTTGGTGCAAAGAAAACATTTTTTGCGCAATTTGGTGCAATTGCTTGTTGATACGCCGCGCAGCGGTGTGCGTTTGTGTCGAGGCAATAGGCGCCTGCTGAAGACACACTCCCGACGCTACGCGCACACCACGGCTTTCCTGCGCCGCCCCCTTTGGCGCACCCTACATCGATCAATTGCTGCACAAGCTTCATCGACACAGAACCGCACAAGCAGACAACTTGGCGCTAGCTCCTCGGCGCACTACAGGCATGATCCTTGCACCACCCAGGCTTATAGATTTGCCCCAGGCTTAAGACATCCTCGCCGAGGCGCGCCACCATGCAAGAACATCCTGTCCTGCCGCGAGACAAGGCCCTGACGGTCAACCTGGACCCTCACTATTACGGCACTTTCGCCGAGATAGGTGCCGGACAGGAAGTGGTGCGATGGTTCTTTCGCACCGGGGGTGCGGCGGGCACCATTGCCAAGAGCATTTCCGCCTACGACATGAAAGTCAGCGATGCGATCTACGGCAGTTGCGCGCGCTATGTGTGCCGTGAACGTCTGCAATCCATGCTCGACTACGAACAACGTCTGAATGTCGAAAGGCTAGGCAAAGTACGCGGTGACGACACGACGTTTTTCGCCTTTGCCGATACGGTGTCGGCACGAAACTTTCGCGGCAACAACGAATGCCATGGCTGGATGGGCATCAAGTTTCAGACCGGGCCCCACAGCGACGACCACCAGATCGTCATCCATGTGCGCATGCTCGACATCGAAAATGCATTACAGCAGGAAGCGCTCGGCATCGTTGGCGTCAACTTGATCTATGGCGCTCGATTCCTGCATGGCCAACCTGAAAGCTTACTGGAGTCCCTGCTCGACGGACTCAGCACGAACCGCATTGAAATCGATCTGATCGAGTTTCAAGGCAAGGAATTCCGGTATGTCGACAACCGGGTGATGAGTCTTAGGCTCGTTCAGATCGGTCTGACCGGCGCCGCGATGTTTTCCGCCGATGGCCATGTGCTCCAGCCATCTGAAGTCTTGTACAAGAAACCGGTGCTGGTCGAGCGCGGTCGATTTCGACCCGTCACCTATGTGAATCTCGACCTCGCCGCTGCGGCGCTCAGGAGTTTTGAAGCCGAAGCCGACGACGTGGAGCCGGGCGAAACGGTCTCAATCATGGAAATCACCATGCGCAACCTGATGGCCGATGGCGAGGTTGACCTGAACGATTTCATCAGTCGCGCCGATGTGCTGGCCACGACCGGGCACACGGTCATGATTTCCGATTTTTACGAGTACTACCGCCTGGCCAACTATCTATTCCGCTACACCAATCGCCGCGTCGGCCTCGCGATGGGCGGCACGAGTCTGCTAGGTATTTTCGACGAGTCCTACTACGGCAATTTGGACGGTGGCATCCTTGAAAGCTTTGGCCGCCTGTTCAAGAACAACCTCAAGCTCTTCGTATATCCCTATCTCGATCCCGTGACCCGTCAACTGATCACCATCGACAATTTGGAAGTCGCCGACAATTTACGCCAGCTCTACGGCTATCTCGTCGACCGACGCTATATCGTGCAGTTGACCGATATCAATCACGACTATCTCGAGATCTACTCGCCCGATGTACTGGGGAAAATCGGCGCACACAACACCGAGTGGGAATCCATGGTGCCGCCCAAGGTCGCCGAAGCGATCAAGATGCGTGGTCTATTCGGCTACAGCTGAGGCCTGGCGCTCGGTAGCCGACAAATCTCCGGCGACACCGGCTTGGTGATCTTCAGTACTTAAAACAGCTCCACGGCATCGCCTACCCGCAGTTCGCCAGCAACAGTTGTCATGGCGTAGATCCCGAGGTTCTGCTCGGCGTCCCGCACGATGGTTCGTAGGATCGATCGATCGACGCCAAGATCTGCTTGCGTCCGAGTCACGGCGCCACAGCGCGGTGTCGTGCTCACGCAATCGATTTCCACCGCGCCGATCTTGAGTCGTTTACCCAACCATGTTTGTTCGGCCAGCCCAGCGAGGCCGGGCGCAGTTTCGATAAGAAAATTCGGACGGAATCGCCGCGCATCCCAATCTGCTTGCGGATTCTTGTCGCGCAGATGGTTGAGCGTGGCGGTGGTGATGAGATGAAGTGGGGTCACGAGAAAAAATGTGCCGGGCAGCGAGACGAAATCCGCGACGTTCTGCGGTACATCAAATAAAAAATCGGGCAGCGGTTCGCCGGCCTCGCGGTCGAAGGTCGCGACCAGTTCATCGAGCCAGCTACCATCGTCGCGCTTATGGCGGCGATAGAATTCAAGTTCGTCGGCGGACCGCAAGGGCACCAGGGTCGACGCGTGTCCCGTCAGGGCGGAGAGTCGTGGATTGATCGCCGGATGGTCGCTGCCAAGGATGGCGCCGTCAGGAAACCCCACTTCGACCTGCCCACTGTCGAGCGAGGAACGACGCGCCCAACACTGCAAGAGTTGCGGCCGCGCCTTGCAACTCTGGATTTCGGCGCGCTGCACATCACGCAAGGCCCAGATGCGATCGCCGCTCAAGCCCTGGCTCCCGACCAGGCCCGTGGGCAATTGTTCGCCGCCCATACCCTTGACCGGATAACGCCAGATCTCCTTGATCGTGCCGACCTGAATCATTGCCTATCTCCTCGCCTGTGTATGGAAGCGGGCCGAGCCGTCCCGCCCGTTTCCCGCAGCAAGAAATAGGCCGAATATTGAATCGATGCTGCGGCAGTTCACGCGCGAGCCGTGGCGCCGTGCCTGTGTTGGCGGTGCTCGAAGTCTCCACGCATTTCCGTATACGCTTGCCCGCGCCGGCGGCACAACTCACTCGAATCACCCTGGGGATGGAAAGACAGAGCCATGAGTTCAAAAGAATTCGACACCGACGTCATCGTCATCGGTAGCGGTCCTACCGGTGCCACCACCGCCCTGGCATTGGCCACGTATGGTGCCCGCGTCACGGTCGCGACCTACTACAACTGGACAGCCAACACTCCACGCGCGCACATCACCAATCAACGCACTATGGAAGTTCTGCGGGATCTCGGCGTCGAGGCGGAAGTCGCCAAGTACGCGACGCCGTGGGACAGAATGGGTGACACGCTCTTCACGACCAGCCTCGCCGGTGAAGAGATTGCGCGACTGCGCACCTGGGGCACAGGCGATGACCGCCTCGGTGACTATCTGCAAGGCAGTCCCTGTCCAATGATGGATATTCCGCAGACTGCCATGGAGCCGGTGCTGTTGACGTCCGCAGCAGAGCGCGGTGCGCGCTTGCTGTTCAACACGGAATACCTTTCCCACACGCAGGACGATAGCGGCGTGACGGTCGTGCTTCGCGATCGAGTCTCGGCGCGACGATTCGAACTCAGGGCCAAGTACCTGGTCGGCGCCGACGGTGCGCGTTCGACTATCGTCGATCAGATCGGACTTGCGATCGAAGGCGAGCACGCGCGGGCTGGCACGGTGTATACGCTGTTCGACGCCGACCTCAGCCGTTATGTTCAGCATCGTCCGAGTATCCTTTATTGGATCGTGACCTCAGGCGCCCTGTTCGGTGAAATCGGCATGGGTCTGTTGAGAGCAATCAAGCCGTGGGGTCAATGGATCTCGGGCTGGGGATTCGACCTTGCGAAGGGCGATCCGGATGTGTCTCCTGAATCGGTCAGCGCCAAGATCCGCGTTATGGTGGGCGACCCGAATCTGGAGATGACGATACGCTCGACCTCAATCTGGTACGTCAATCAAGCCTATGCGACGACCTACTCTGTCGGCAGAGTCTTCTGCGGCGGCGACGCCGTGCATCGGCATCCGCCATCCAGCGGACTGGGTTCGAACACCTGCATCCAGGACGCGTTCAACCTGGCCTGGAAGCTGGCGTTTGTGATCCGAGGGGATGCAGGACCGCAGCTACTGGAGTCCTACTCTCTCGAACGCGCTCCTGTGGGCAAGCAGGTCGTTATGCGAGCGAACCAGTCGCGACTCGAATACGCGCCGCTCAATCAGTGCTTCCGCGTCGTCGGCGATCAAGACCCTGTGGTTGCCGGGCTCAAACGCCTGCGTGATCCTGGCCCGCAAGGCGCCGCCATTCGCGAGGACCTGACCCGCGCCTTGGAACTTAAGAACACCGAGTTCAACGCGCAGGGTGTCGAGATGAATCAGCGCTATGAATCTTCGGCGGTCTTATCCGCAGCGCATGCAGCGCCCGAACAATGGCAGCGAGACCGCAGCCTCTATCTGCAAGCAACGACACGGCCCGGCGCGAAGATCCCCCACGTCTGGCTTGTCGATCGCCATGGCAGGCGCGTTTCGACGCTCGACGTGGTCGGCCATGGCCGCATGTCTCTCGTCACCGGATTGTCTGGTACCGCCTGGATAGACGCCGTAGAACGCCTAGCACATCCGTTCCTAAGGACGGTCGTTGTCGGCTCTGCCGACGCGCAGGACTTGTACTACAACTGGGCCCGTTGTCGAGAAGTCGCCGAAGCCGGCGCGCTACTCGTTCGGCCAGACGGCTACGTCGCCTGGCGACACTTCGACGCGGTGTGGGATGAAAGCATGGCCTTCAACGCGCTCAGGTCCGCGCTCACGGCTATCCTCTCGACGACTTTCGACGCCTCGTGACTCCTTGAAGGAGTACGAAATCCCGGCACTCACCGCAGGCATTCCGCTGCGAGTACACCGCACCGCGTCGTTGTTGATTTCGATGGAAGTGAGACGGACAGCTATCACGTGGCGCGCCATGACGAGGATGTCGCTCAAGCTGTATCGGGCTACCATGCTTCAAGTCAGGCCTGGGGAGGTTGGATATGAACAAGCAGATTTTCGGATTTGTTGGCATCGGTCGCATGGGGGGACTGATGACACCGCGCTTGTTACAGCACGGCCATGAAGTGCATATCTACGATGTCAGTACCGAGGCGATTGCCGCACTGAGTGCGCAAGGTGCGATTGCCGCGACGTCGGCGAGTGCTGTCGGGGATGTCGCGGACGTCGTTTTTTTAAGCCTGCCCAATCCGGAGATCGTCCGCCAAGCAGCACTGCAGCCGGACGGTCTCATCGCCGGCAGCCGCGTCAAGCGGGTGGTGGATTTTTCGACCATCGGACCACGCATGGCAGGGATCGTCGCGGCTGCGCTTGCGGAGCGCGGCATCATCTATGTCGATGCGCCCGTCAGCGGTGGGCTCAAGGGCGCGCGCGAAGGCACGCTGGCGGTCATGGTGTCATGCGCGAGGGCGGTTTATCTCGAGCTCGAGTCCATCCTCGTCCTGTTCGGCAAACCGTTTCATCTTGGCGAGCGCGCAGGCCAGGCGCAGACCATGAAGCTCGCCAATAATCTGCTGGCCGCCGCCGCGATTGCCTTGACCTCCGAAGCCATGGTGATGGGCGTCAAGGCCGGGCTCGACCCGAAGGTCATGTTGGAAGTGCTCAATGCCGGGTCGGGGCGCAACAGCGCATCGCAGGACAAATTTCCGCGCGCCATTCTGCCCGGCACTTTCGACTTCGGTTTTGCTACCGGTTTGTCCTATAAGGACGTGCGCTTGTGTATCGACGAAGCGGAAGCCTTGGGCGTGCCGATGGTGTGTGGCGCGGCGGTACGCCAGATGCTGGCCGTGACTAACGCAGTCTATGGTGCCGATTCCGATTTCACTTCGATGTGTAAAGTCGTCGAATCGTGGGCCGGTGTCGAAGTGCGCGGATAAACATCGCGATCAAGATTGCGCGAAGGCTCGAAAACCAGCTGGGTAGGAGATCGCCATGCCACTCGTCAACCACGCCGTGACAAATAACTCCCCATTCGCCCCTGACACGCCGCTTGCCGTGCAGATGGCGCGAACGCTGCTCGCCATGTCTGTGGAGCAGTTGCCGATGGCGGTCATCGAGAAGGTCAAGGTGTGTCTGTTCGATCTCATCGGTTGTGCCTTCGAAGCGCACTCGCTGCCGTGGAGTCGCCAGGCGCGACAGGTGATCGAGACCAGTGCCGATCTTCGGCGAGGCGCGAGTGTGATAGGCATGGCGGGCCGCGTGAGCGCCGCGGATGCGGCGTTCGCGAATGCCGTGATGGCCCATGGTCTGGTGCGGGAAGACATGCACGCCGGCAGCATCAGTCATCTCGGCATCATTGTGCTACCGACCTTGCTGGCGCTGGCCCAGCGCCGTCGCGTCAGCGGGCGCGATTTTATCGCGGCGGCCGTGGTTGGTTACGAAGCGGGCGGCCAGCTCGGTCGTGCCGTGATGGATGCTGAAGTTGCCAAGATCCACCGACCGACGGGCGTCACCGGGCCACTTGCCGGCGCCGCCGCCGGGGCACGCTTACTCGCTCTCAGCGAGGAGCAAACCACCAGTGCCATCGCGCTGGGCGCAAATACGACGGTGGGCTACAACCAATGGGCTCACACCGGTGGCAGCGAGATGTTTTTTCAAGCCGGCTTTGCCGCTCGCAACGCCGTGATGGCTGTCGGTCTTGCCGAGGCTGGCGCGTTCGCCTCGCCCACCGCACTCGAAGGCGAGGCTGGACTGTTCGCAGCTTTCGGCAAGCGCGCGCAGGCCAATCTCTCACTGTTCGCAGCCGAGCCGGAGATCTTGTCCGTCTATCACAAGCCCGTGCCGGCCTGCAATTTTGCGCAGACGGCTAGCCAGGCCGCGCTGCGACTGACGCGCGAAGCCGGCTTCTCCATGGACGATATCGCGTCGATCACAGTGCGCGTACCGCGCGCCGGCGCGCTCTATCCCGGCTGCAATCACAGGGGACCGTTCGCCCACATCCTGCAGGCGAAAATGAGCATCCAGTACAACGTTGCCGCTGCCCTCATGGAAGGTGGGGTATCGGAAAAGAACTTCGCTTTGTTGAATGACGCGCGGCTACATCGACTGATTGGCCTCATGTCGCTGGAAATCGATGAAGAAATGACGCGCGTCTATCCGCATCAACAAGGCGGCGAAGTGGAAATTCACAAGCGCGACGGCGCGGTCTTGCGGCACCGTCTTAAGGATGTCGTCAATGCTGAACCCAGCGAAGTGCGCGACCGCTTCCGCGTCGCCGCCACAGCCATGGTCGGCGCGCGACGCGCTGCGATGATCGAAGATTTTATCGAGCATCTGCATGCCAGCGACGACGCCGGGCAACTGAGCGTTCTGCTAGAAGCAGAAGCCTAACGCAGGCTCTGCGACGGGCACGGCGTCGAGTTAATAAGCATCGAGCACTAGACTAGGGGAGAAAGAAATGAACGATGATTTGTTCGAGCGCGGCCTTGAAATCCGCAAAGCCGTACTGGGGGCGGAATTCGTCGACAAGGCGATTGCGGCCGCCGACGATTTCAATATGCCCATGCAGCGACTGACCACTGAGTATTGTTGGGGGGCGGTGTGGGGGCGCGACGAGCTGCCACGTAAAGTCCGCAGCATGATCAATCTGGCCATGCTGTCGGCGCTCAATCGTCCGCACGAGCTGAAGACCCATGTGGGCGGTGCTTTACGCAATGGCGTTTCGCGCGAGGAGATTCGGGAAGTGTTACTCCAAGTGGCTATTTATTGCGGGATCCCCGCCGGGGTCGAAGCCTTCCGTATCGCGAAGGAGGCGATAGCCGAATTCGACCGCAGCGAGAAGGCCTAGGGTCTAGCCGGTAAGCGGCCAGGCTCTATCTTTGGGACTGCGAGCGCCGCGCCGCAAGTGCTCCACTCGATCAGACTCATGATGTGAAGCCCAGGAGTAAGCGACGATGACGACCGACTGCTACGAGATCCGCGCAATCAAATACGCGCGCCTGATGCGCCGCTCGCCGGACAATTTCATCGGCGGCGACATCCACAACAGCGAGATGCCACTCAACTATTACGTCTGGGTGATCTCGAACCGTGAGCGCAGCATCGTTGTCGATACCGGTTTTAACGAGGCCATGGCCGGCAAACGCGGCCGCCAAATCGTCAAGCCGGTAGCCCTGGGCTTGTCGGCCCTCGATATTCGGCCCGAAACCGTCAACGACGTGATCGTTACCCATATGCACTACGATCACGCTGGCAATATTCCGCTGTTTCCGCAGGCGCGCTTCCATCTGCAGGACAAGGAAATGGAATTTGCGACCGGAAGATGCATGTGCCACGACCTGCTGAGCCATGGCTACGAGGCCGACGATGTCGTCAACCTGGTGCGCTGTGTGTTTGACCGCCGCGTGCAGTATCACGATGGCGCCGCTGAGATCGCGCCTGGTGTGGAAGTGCACCACATCGGTGGCCATACCAAGGGTTTACAGGCGGTGCGCGTGCGTACCAATCGCGGATGGGTAGTGCTGGCGTCGGATGCCAGTCATTTCTATGAACATATGGAACAGGACCGCGCGTTCCCTGTGATCTATCACCTTGGCGACATGCTGGCTGGCTATAGCACCCTGCGTCGACTGGCGACGTCGCCACGACACATCATCCCCGGCCACGACCCGCTGGTGATGGGTCGTTATCCGGCTGCGGGCAACGGTATGGAAGATTGGATCGTGCGGCTCGACCTCGAACCGAATGCGTAGTTACAGAGCAGCCGTAAGGCGCAAGGCGCTCTGCCATTCGCGCACTGCGCTTGCACCGACAAACGCAACTGCAAAGGGCGTTGATTGTGGTGAGCGAGGGACGTGAGCCTGCTTGCCCTGCACTATGCGCAGTCTGCTCGCGGCGAGACAACTTGGCGATGGGCTGCCGGCCACGTAGGCCCTCAAGTATCCTTGCCATACCAAATTCCCGCCGCGCGGCCTTTTGCTGCATGATGTCGTCCGTCCAGCGATAAGCGCGAGCCATGACCTTTCTATTCTCTTTCGTCAGCCTGCTGGGCGCCTTTCTGCTATTCCAGATCCAGCCGATGATCAGCAAGTTCATCCTGCCGTGGTTCGGCGGCAGTCCGAGCGTGTGGACCTTGTGCATGTTGTTCTTTCAGGTCGTGCTGTTTGGCGGTTACAGCTATGCGCATTTCGTCGCGCGACTCGCGCCCCGCACGCAGGCGATCGTGCATGGTGTATTGCTCCTCGTTGCCGCTTTGCAATTGCCAGTGGTACCGAGCGAGGCTTTGAAGCCGAGTGGCGGCGGTGACCCTTCCTGGCAAATTTTTCAATTGCTGTTGACGACGGTCGGCTTGCCGTACTTCATGTTGTCGGCGACCAGTCCCTTGGTGCAGGTATGGTATGCACGGGTCTATCCCGGCCGCGTGCCGTATCGGCTCTATGCGCTTTCCAATGTCGGCTCGCTGGCCGCGTTGCTGAGTTATCCTGTCCTGATCGAGACGCGCTGGGACGTGATCGTGCAGGCCTACATCTGGTCTTTTGCCTACGCCGGCTTCGCGTTGTTGATGCTTATTTGCGCGATCTTGAGCTGGCAGCAGGCGCAGGCCGTAACGTCCATGTCGATGGCTGGCGGCGCGCGCGTCGGAGTGCCATCACCCAGGGCGCTGCGCCGTGCGCTATGGGTGGCGTTGCCCGCGCTGGCGTCGGCGATGTTGTTGTCGACCACCAATCATGTGTGCCAAGACGTCGCTGTCATTCCGTTCCTGTGGGTGGTGCCACTCTCGCTCTATCTGTTGTCCTTCATTATTACTTTCGATCATCCGCGCTGGTATGCGCGACCGTGGTGGGGTGCATTGGCGATGCTCGCCTTGTTTGCGAGTGCCGGTTGGGATGATTTGCCGTGGCCGGATTTCGGTCGCTATCGCATCGTCGTCGAAATCGTCGTCAATTTTCTCGCCATGTTCAGTGTCTGCGTGGTGTGTCACGGCGAGTTGGTGCGCAAGAAGCCGAACATCGAGTATCTCACCGAGTACTACTTGTTCATGTCGGCCGGCGGCGCGCTCGGCGGCTTGCTCGTGAGCCTGCTCGCGCCGCTCATCTTCACCACCTATCTCGAATGGACTATCGGTCTCATGGTCGGAACCGCCATCGCCGCCTGGGTCACGTATCGCGGGCTGGCACCCACTCTGGCGCCGTCATGGTCACAGGCCAGCGGTCTATTGTTCGGCACGCTTACCCTCGGCGCCTTGTATTTCATGCAGGCGTGGCAATTGTCCGACGATGATGCGAGCGCGCGCACACGCAACTTCTACGGCACCCTGCGGATCCAGGATCGCAAAACCAAACCCGACGATCCGGGTGTCGAAGCACTGGATTTCCGTTCACTCTATTCCAATGGCACCGAGCACGGTCGCCAGTTCATGCGCGCCGATCTGCGCCGCGAGCCCCTGTCTTATTACGGTGAGGAGACGGCGGTCGGGCAGTTGTTGACCGAGTTGCAAACCAAGCCGCACGCGCGCATCGGCATCGTCGGCATGGGCACCGGTACCTTGGCGAGCTATGGCGTGGCCGGACAGGTTTTTCGTTTCTACGAAATCAATCCGGACGTGGTGCAGATCGCGCGCTCACATTTCACATTCATCGACGACATGCTGGTGCGTGGTGGTCGCTACGAGCTCGCGCTCGGCGACGCCCGCCTCATGCTCGAGCACGAAGCGGATCAACACTTCGATGCCTTGGTGCTCGATGCCTTCAGCGGCGACTCGGTACCGGTACATCTACTGACCAAGGAAGCATTCGCGATCTATCAGCGTCATCTCACGCCGAACGGCGTGATTGCCATCCACATTACTAATCGCTTTCTCAATCTCGCGCCGGTCGTCGAACGCTTGGCGCGCGAGTTCGGCTTCGCCAGCACCCGCATCAGCCTGCAGCACGTGCATCGCGTCGGTCACTACCATCCCGATTACGTGTTATTGAGTCGCGACGAAGCATTCATCCGGCGCCATCCCGCCGTGATCCCTGACTATGCGCGCGACGTGCCGGACATCGCCTTGTGGACCGATCGCGCTCATAACCTATTTCAGATCCTGCAGAGCCGCTGAGCGGCCGGCGCGCGCAGCGACACGGGTCGCCGCTAGATCTTCAGTCCGATGCGGGTGCGCACTGCGCAGCACGCGCAGGCGACGAGTTAGTCGTTCGTCCCCCTGACACTCTGAAGCATGTCGGAGTAGAGTTCTCCTCCAGTCTAGATCCCGAATAACACTCGGTCGGGTAATCTAGTGTCCCCGTTTGTGTAACCGCAGCGGACCTATGGCATTGCCTGGAGAACCCATGACTACCTTCGACTCGTACGCGACTAAGTATCGGCATCTGCGCATGGAACGCCGCGATGGCATCCTCCAGATCACGCTGCATTCCGATGGCCAGACACTACGTTGGGGAGGCGGACCGCACGAAGAATTCGGGTCCGCTTTTCGCGATATTGGTGCCGATCCAGACAACAGGGTGATCATCATGACCGGCGTGGGAGACGCCTTCATTGAAGCCGTGGATGCGTCAAATGTCGGTCAACGTCTGCCGACATCACAGATGTCACCGCAGACCTGGAATCACATCTACTGGAACGCCAAACAACTGTTAATGAATCTCCTCGAAATCGAAGTGCCGATGATCGCTGCGGTCAATGGCCCGGTGTCGATTCATGCAGAGTTGGCAGTGCTGTGTGACATCGTGCTTGCGGCCGAACATGCGTCGTTCCAGGACGCCCCGCATTTCCCCAATGGGCTGGTGCCCGGCGATGGTGTGCATGTGATCTGGCCGCTGGTACTCGGCATCAATCGCGGTCGGTATTTTCTGCTCACCGGCCAGACGCTCTCTGCGCAGCGGGCAGAAGAGATGGGGGTAGTCAACGAGGTGCTGCCGGCGGATAAGCTCCTTCCACGTGCCTGGGAACTGGCCTACCAGCTGGCGAACCAACCGCCGCTCACGCTGCGCTACGCTCGCGTCGTTTTGACCCAGCGTTTGAAGCAACTGATGCTGGAACATCTCGGTCATGGACTCGCCTTGCAGGGCTTGGCAGCGAATGACTACTGGCCTCCTGCATGACATCGGTCTGCGGGTCCGTGCATTGACAGCTCGCGCAGGACCGACAGCCGGGGAGACTCTTCCAAGCTGCTGACGGCGCGACGATGAGTTCGTCGGCCTTCATCAATCCGACGGGCAGCCGCCGCCGCCGCGCTATGGCTTCCCGATGAAGCTCCGTATGCCGACCAAGCTCGGCTACAAAAATCCAAAATATATACAGGCGATATTCGTCACTAATACTTATCCCGGCGGTTATTGGGAAGACCAGGGTTATAACTGGTTCGGTGTCAGCTGACAGCCGGCCAGAGATTCCGGCAAGCTGGCATCCAAGTCGCATCTCGTTCCAACTGAAATAAGGGACATAGGTGATGAAGATTCTTACCGCAATCGATTTCATCGCCTTATAGTGTACGGGAGGACGGATACTTGAGTTCTCATATCAAATTGTTCAAACAATAACGGGAGAGAGAGAATTATGAAAATCATACCGTCCATCTTGGCGCTGGCTGTCACCAGCAGCGTGTGCGTAGCCGATGGCTTCATGCCATGGGCAGATGTCGCGAAAATGTATGACGACAACAATGACAGTAAGGTGTCCATGGCGGAAGTGAAGGCGATGGAGCATGTCCTAGGAAAAGGCTTCGCTGGATTCCAACCTTGGTTTTCAGATCACTTCGCGGAGCTCGATAGTGACAAGGACGGTACAGTTTCGATGGATGAAATGAAGGCCTGGATGAAGACCCACAAAATATCGGATGACGAAATGTCGAAAGGCTTCTATAAAGGTTTTGGCTTCATGCCCAACAACCAGTAATACTGAGTTGCGCGCGTCGGGTTGCCCGTTTCATCAAACGGCGCGCGAGCATCACCCGAATCCCGAGCTTGAGAACACTCCTTGTCCTCAAGTTCGGGATTGCCTTGACTGGCGTTCACGAGCTTGAACTCTGCTGCGTGCCATAACCGCGCGCGCCCTCGTAGTTGACTCTGCTCGAAGGCAAGGCATAGCTTACGCGGCAGTGTCCGCGACTGTCCGCCAGGGCGGGTTCCAATCAAGGGAAGATCGCAGGTGACGAACGAAGCACGCATCCAGGCGCTCGAAGATCAACTCGGCCGCCTGCACGATATTCGCGCCATCGAACAGTTGAAATATCGCTACGCGAACTACTGTGACAATGGCTACGACGCGGAAGGCATCGCTTCGCTCTTCACGCCGGACGGTGTGTGGGTGGTCAATGGTGTGGGCGGCGATGTGGTCGGCGCTGAGGCCATACGTAAGCACTTTCGTGAGTTATCGAGATCGATCTCCTGGGCCCTGCATTTCATAATCGCGCCACAGGTGAACTTGGCCGCTGATCGCCACAGCGCCGTCGGCAAGTTCTATCTGCTGTGTCATTGCACTATTGCAAAGACCGGCGCGCCGCGTGAGCAAGACGCCGTCGTCCTCACGCTAAACTACGTCGATCAGTTTGTGAAGCAGGACGGGCACTGGTTGTTTAAGGAACTGCGCGGCACCATGCATCAGGCCTCGACCTGGGAGCTCGGCTGGGTCAAACAACAATGGCGACCATAAAGAGAGTATGAGGACATGAGCAAACCGGTACGAACCATGGCTATTCTCGGCCGCAAACCCGGCATGAGTTTCGAACAATTCGACCGCTACTGGTTGGAAGTCCATGCACCGCTGGCGGCGCAATTGCCGGGTGTACTGCGCTACGTGCAACGCCACGTCGAAGCGCCGGGCACCGAGTTCGGTATCGACGGCTTCGCGTTCATCGATTACGAAAGCGCGGCAGCCATGGACGCCGCCTGGGCCAGCCCGGCCGGCCAACGGGCACTCGCCGATGTGCCTAATTTTCTCGGACGCCACGAAGTCGTCGTCATCACCGATCACGTTATCATCGATAAGGAAGACGTCTGAGTTCGCAGGACCACAGTCCCATGTGAGCAACGGCAGGTAGACCCGCCGCAATGGATGCGAGCAGAGCTTCGGGGAAGTTCGATGGCAATCGGCTCGGTAGCGCCTTGAGAACGAGCGCAATATTGTTGACCAGTTCCTTTTTAATCGAAGCGGTCAACAGCGTGTGCGATAGAAGTGGTATGGGTCAGGATCTCGTGGTCCTGCGCCGACGAAAGCCGCAGCTGAAACTCACGCGAAAATCACGCATAGAAATATGCGAGTGATCTTGACGGTGGCAACGTTTCGAATGTGGTGGCCG
>JAYWAC010000331.1:0-8206 GCA_043782755.1 Pseudomonadota bacterium
GCACGCGGACACGGACGCCCACTGATACTTCTGCATGGCGGCGGCGCCACGCCGCGCGATTCCTTTGCCAAACAGATGCGTCGTTTCGCGCTCACCCATCGCGTGATCGGCCCCGAGCAGGTTGGCCATGGTCGCACACCCGGTCTGCCCGGGCCGCTGTCCTATACCCACATGATGGAAGACACCGCCGCCCTGCTGAGCGCGCTGCGTCTGGGGCCGGTCGACGTGGTCGGTTTCAGTGATGGTGGCATCATCGCGCTGATGCTCGCCGCCCATCATCCGGAACTGGTGCGACGCCTGGTGGTGAGCGGTGCCAACTACTCGCCCGACGGTGTGACGGAGCAGGTGCAGGCCGATGAACGCACGCGCCTCTTGTATCCACGCGCCGTCGACCACGGCATGCATCACGAGTTAAGTTTCGAAGACAAACTCGTGCGGCTATGGGTGCAATCGCCGACTGCGGACGAATTGAGCCCGGCCTTGCTGTCACGCATCGACCGACGCGTGCTGGTGATGGCAGGCGATCACGATGTGATCAAGATGTCCCACACCTTTGCCATCTACGACGCCCTGCCCAATGCGCGCCTGTGGATACTGCCCAACACCAGTCACAGTACTTTCAGCGAACGGCCGGCCTGGGTGAACAACGAGGTCTTGGCGTTTCTGGATGCGCCGTAAGGGCGCGTCTTTCCTGACGGACGGAATATTTTTCGAACTACTCGCAGGTGCGATAAATTCGCACACTCAATGACGCGCCATCGCGTCCTGCCTTGGCATGAATGTGCGAATGCATTCGCACCTACAAAGAATAGTTGCCGCCTTGTTTGCATAAGGCGCGCGATCTGACGCGACGCCGTCGTAAGGCGACTCGGCGAACAGCTTCTCGGCGGCATCGAGGATACGTGCGGGAGTGCTAGCCTGCGCTTGGTCGACGGCTTGGTGGGGTCTGCTTGCCAAGATGCGGAACGATGGTTTAGTTTCAAACGCTCGTTCAATAATTGACAGATTCCGGCGCGCTCAATAGCCTCGCCGGTCATCCCGGGGAGACAGCTTTGAGTTCCTATCTATGCGGCCTCGATATCGGAGGCACGTTCACCGATTGCGTATTGATGGACGAGACCGGCCACATCACCATCGCCAAGGCACCGTCAACGCCGGCCAATTTCGCTGAGGGTGTTATTGAAGCCATCTCGCGCGCCGCCGCCAAGATCGGCAAGGATCTACCCGCCTTGCTCGATTCAATCAGCGTGCTGGCCCACGGCACCACGGTCGGCACCAACACCATCATTCAACGTCGTGGCGCCAAGGTCGGTTTGATCACGACCAAGGGTCATAACGATATCATCCATATCATGCGCGGTTCGCGTGGTCTGGCCGGCGGTGATATCAAACTCATCGTACACATCCCGGAAAGCTCCAAGCCCGAGCCGCTGATCCCGAAGCGCTTGATACGCGGCGTGTCGGAGCGCGTCGATTGCTTTGGCAAAGTCGTGGTGGAATTGAACGAGGACGAAGCGCGCCAAGCCATCATCGAGTTGCGCGATGCCGGTTGCGAGGCGCTCGCCATCTGCACGCTGTGGTCTTTCTTGGAACCCAAGCATGAACTACGCATCAAGCAGCTCGCGCAGCAACTCGCGCCCGATCTCTACGTGACCTGCTCGAGCGAACTCGCGCCTAAGTGGGGAGAATACGAGCGCACCACGGCGGTCGCCTTGAACGCCTACATCGGCCCGGTCACGGTCGGTTACGTCACGCGGCTCGATAAGCAACTGAAAGCGACGGGTCTCAAGCCGCCCTTGCAGATCACGCAATGCGCCGGCGGCACCATCACCGTGCGCAAGGCGCAGGAAGCACCGCTGCTGACCCTGGACTCCGGCCCTGTGGCCGGCGTCACCGGCTCGGTGTTCTTAGGCGCACTCATGAATACGCCGAACATCATTACTACCGATCTCGGCGGCACCTCCTTCGACGTCGGCGTGATCCACAACGGCGCGCCCATCGTCACCTATAAGAGCCTCGTGCATCAGTACGAATACTTCCTGCCCAAGGTCGACGTACACACGCTCGGCACCGGCGGCGGCAGCAAGGTGCGGGTCGACAAGGTCACGCGCTCATTGCGTGTCGGCCCCGACAGCGCCGGTGCCGATCCGGGCCCGGTCTGCTACGGCCGTGGCGGCACTGTGCCGACCACCACCGACGCCGATCTGATCCTGGGTTATCTCGATCCGAATAACTACGCCGGCGGCACCATGCAGCTCGACTACACATCAGCCGCCGCCGCGCTGCAGAAACTCGCTGATGAGATCGGCATGGACCTCTACGAGTTCGCGAGCGGCGTCGCGACCATCGCCGAATTCCAGATGGCGGACTTGATTCGCAAGATGACCGTGACCAAGGGTCTCGACCCGCGCGAGTTCGTAGTCTATGCCTTCGGTGGTGCAGGTCCGGTGCACATGGGCGTCGCGGCACGCGAACTCGGTGTGGCCAAGGTCATCGTGCCGCAGGGCGATACCGCTGCGGTGTGGTGTGCTTTCGGCGCCGCCTCGGCCGATATCCTGCACGTCGATGAGCAGGTCAACATCATGTCCTCGCCGTTCGAATTGCCTAAGGTGAACGCGATGCTCACCAGCCTGCACGACAAAGGTCGCGCGCACTTGCTCGAAGACGGTGTCGATGCCGCGCGCCATCAATTCCGTTTTTCCATCGACATGCGTCATCGCGGTCAGATCAATGAAGTCGAAGTGGATCTCGACAGCGGTGTGCTCGATCAACCAGCACTCGAACAACTGCGTGAGCGCTTCGTCGCCCGCTACGAGCGGCTCTATGGCCACGGTGCGGCGCTGCATGGCGCGCGTCTGGAAATGGTGACTTTCCGCTGCCGCTCTTCAGCGGTGTCGATGAAGCCCAAGCTGGTGGCGGCCCAGGAATTGACCGACGTCATGGCGTCCGATGCCAAAACCGGCATGCGCGATATCTACTGGGCGGAGTGGAAGAAGCTTGCTTCGACGCCGATCTATAACGGCTACAAATTGAAACCCGGCAATGCCATCGTCGGGCCCTGCGTGGTAGAGACCGACACGACCTCGATGGTCGTGCATCCGCGTCAGCGCATCGCAGTCGACGCGCTGGGCAATTTCTTGATCGATCCGAACTGGGTTTAAGGGGAGAGTATCCATGCCACGCATCAGCGCAATGACCGATGTCGATTTCAACGGCGTCGAAAACCCCTATGTCCCACCCAAGGTGCTGCGCCTCTCGCCCAAGTTGAAACTTCATCAGCGCTGGGACGAGCAGGTCGACCCGGTCACCTATGAAGTGGTCCGTCACAACCTGTGGCAGATCAACGAAGAGCACGGCGCCACCATTCAACGCCTATCGGGCTCGCCGGTCGCGATGTATGCACTCGATCTGAATCCGTCGATCCTGACGGAAGATGCTGAGTTCGTGTACTTCGGCCCCTACATGCAATACATGTCCGGCGTCACCGACACCCAGGTCAAATGGACCATGGAGTTCCGCTCCGACAATCCCGGCATCAACGAAGGCGATATGTTCATTGCCAACGATCCGTGGGTCGGCGCCGCCCATCAGCAGGACGTGATGTTGTTGTGCCCAGTGTTCTGGCAAGGGGAACTGTTCTGCTGGGTGACCAACTGCCTGCATCAATATGACATCGGCGGCATCACACCCGGCAGCTTCTGTCCCTCGGCCGAATCGGTCTATGAGGAAGGCATCCTGCTGCCGCCGCTCAAGATCATCGAGAACTACGAAATCCGTCGCGACATCGAGGCGGTTTATCTGCGCGCCTCGCGCAAGCCACAACTGGTGGCCTTGGATTTCCGCGCGCAGATTGCCGGCAACAGCACCGCGCGCGATCGCGTACTCGAACTCATCACGCGTTACGGCGCGCAAACCGTCAAGGGCGTGATGAAGCGCGTCATCGATAATTCCGAAAAATCCTATCTCGACAAGATGGCACGCGTGCCCGATGGCGAGTGGTATGACCGCACCTATATCGAAGCCTGCCGCCCAGGTGATCGCCGCACCCATCGCGTGGTGCTGGGCATGAAGAAGGAAGGCAGCAAGCTGACGTTCTACAACGACGGCTCGGCGCCACAGGAAGGCGCGATGAATGCCACCTATTCCGGCTGGCGCGGCTCGATCATGGTGGCCGTCAACGAACTGTTGTGTTGGGACCAGTACTTCGCCTGTGGCGGCGCGCTGCGTCACATCGAGTTCGATCCGACGCCGGGCACCTTGAACTGTGCGAACTTTCCGGCTTCGGTCTCGACCGCGCCGATCCAGTCCATGGAGATCTCGCTCTACCCGGCTTACAACGTCATCTCCAAGATGATCTACCCAGATGCGGAGCTGCGTCGCGACATCATGTGCATCGGCGGTACCAGCCAATGGCCCGCGACGCTGTTCCGTGGCACCGATCAATGGGGCGAGCGCTATGGTTATTTACTGATCGATCCTATCGGCGGCGCCATCGGTGCGTTCTCCATGGCCGATGGCATCAACACCGGTGGCCAGGCGCGCACGCCTATCTGCCAGTTGCCGAACATCGAGCACACCGAGCAGAGCTTCCCGGTCTTGTTCCTCTATCGCAAGGAACTGCCGGACTCCGGTGGCGCTGGTCAGTATCGTGGCGGCCTATCGGCCGAGTCGTGCTTCATTCCACACAACACCGACTTCATCACCCAAGACACCTTGTCGTCAGGCAACGCCACGCCGACGTCTGCGGGCATGATGGGCGGTTACCCGGCCACCACCAATGCCTATACCTTCCTGCGCGACAGCAACATCTTCGACAGCATCAGGTCGCGCACCATGCCCGGCGATACGTCCGAGATCACCGGTCGCGAGGAAATACTCCAACTCCGTCAGGAAAACTTCCAGCAATACGCGTCCGATGTGTATGCGGTGCGCTGGACCGGTGGTGGTGGCTTTGGCGACCCCTTCGATCGCGTGGCGGCCGATATCGAAAAGGATCTTGAGGACTATGCCATCACGCCCGGGGCGGCGCGCTCGATCTACGGCGCGATCGTCGATGAGCAAGGCATCGTCGACGTCGAGGCCACAGCGACCGAACGTGCGCGTATCCGTAAGAGTCGCTTGAATGGCGGGGCTGGCAAGTCGCGGGTCGGCGAGCTGCTGTTCCAGGCCAGCAGCTGCCTCGACGCCAAGCGCGATACGCAGGGCGCCTACTGGGCCTGCGGCAAGTGCTCGGCTGATCTCGGGCCCTTGCACGAGAACTACAAGCATCACTGCATCCGCGAGGACAACCCAGTGTCGAGCGCCAATCCGCTGATCGGCGACCCGGCACGTTACATCGATGATGCAGTGAGTTTTCGACAGTTCTTCTGCACTGGTTGTGGAGCGCTTATTGACAATGAGATCGCCGTGTCGAGTGACGAAGTATTGCACGACCTGGTGCCAGCACAGGTTTGATAACGTCCCCTGTAGGTGCGAATTCATTGGGTGTAGGTCTGAAACTGATATATCCAATCAAGCGCTTGGATATATCTTGAGCTACTCACTCAACTGTTGCATTGGTCGCCCTAGCCAATGCATTGGCATCTTCGTGCAGCTTCGCTCCCCGAGCTTGCCCTTGTGGGTCAGACTTCAGTCTGACATTCATCGACTGCCGAGGTTATCGGGGCTGAGCGAGTGTCAGACTGAAGTCTGACCCACAAAGAAATGAGCAGATAGAAAGCCCGCGCAGAATCCACACTCTCCGCTTATCAGGTGAGCAGTTTCAGACCTACACCCAATGAATTCGCACCTACAGCACACTACATGCCTTCCAATAGGAGCATCCCGTGACCTACGAATTTATCACCGTCGCCCAACGAGACCACGTCACGCGCATCACCCTCAACCGCCCCGAAGTGATGAACGCCATCAATCAACAGATGCACGACGAATTGCAGGCCGCCTTTGACGACTTCGCACAAGACGACACGCAATATCTTGGCGTGGTGGCCGGCGCCGGCGAGCGCGCCTTCTCCGCCGGCAGCGATCTGAAATCGATCGCCAAGCGCGGCACACCTCATGTCTATCCGCGCCATGGCTATGCCGGACTCATCGAGCGTTTCGACTTGAGCAAGCCCCTAATCGCGGCGGTCGATGGCGTGGCGGTCGGTGGTGGTTTCGAAGTGGCACTGGCCTGCGACATTCTGGTCGCCACGCGCCGCTCGCGCTTTGGTCTGCCCGAACCGCTGGTTGGCGCGGTCGCGCTGGGCGGTGGCATGCATAGGCTCGCGCGCCAGATCGGACTCAAACAAGCGATGGGCATGATCCTGACCGGCGATATCATCGGCGCCGAGGAGGGCTATCGCCTGGGTTTCGTCACGGCACTGGTCGATCATGACGAACTTGAGGACACCATAACGTCCTGGTGTCACCGCATCCTGCGCTGCGCGCCGCTCGCAACGCGTGCCTCCAAACAGACCGTGATGCGCGGGCTCGATGAAGCGAGTCTCGAACAGGCCATGGCGAATCAGCCAGCTTATCCGGCGTTCAAGGCCTGGTATGAATGCAGTGACAGGATAGAAGGGGCGGCCGCGTTCGCGGAGAAGCGCGCGCCGGCGTGGCAGGAGCGCTAGGGCTCTCGCCCTCCTCTGTGGGTCCGAATGAAGTCGGACCCACAAGGGGAAAATCGCCCGCGAATGCGCATTCAGTCCGCCGCTGCCTTCACGCGATGATGCAGACGTCGTAAGCCCAACCACACCAGGCTCGCAATCACCGGAATGCTGAGCGCGATCGCAATCTCCGGCTCGATATTCACGCCCAGGGCATGCGCGCCCTTGGCCAGATAGCCGACCAGGCCGCTGCCGTAATAAGTCACCGCCGCCACCGACAAACCTTCGACCGCACTCTGTAACAAGAGCTGCGCCTGTTGGCGACGATTCATCGCATCGAGCAGATCCTTGCTGCTCTGCTGTTGTTCTATCTCGACGCGAGTGCGCAGCAGATTCGAGACGCGCGAGATGCGTTCCGACAGCGCCTGTTGGCGACGCGCGGCCCAGGCGCAGGTCTGCATGGCAGGCATCAGGCGACGGTCCATGAATTCGCGCAGGGTCTGTAGATTGGCGGTGCGTTCTTCATGCAGTTCATCGATGCGACGCTGCACCAGTTCGAAGTAGGCCGCGCTGGCGGAGAAGCGCGCGTGGGTGCGAGCGTAGAGCCCTTCGACGTCGGCAGCGAGCTGGGTTAACTGACGCAGCAATTCCGGCTCGCCTTCGGCACTGGCGCTGCGGATGCGTTCGGCGACGGCCGCGAGATCACGCTCGGCGGTGGCGAGCGCCGCACCCACTTCGCGCGCGGCGGGCATGCCGAGCAGTGCCATCATGCGATAGGTTTCCACTTCCACCACACGCTGCACGAGACGACCGAGACGACGCGGTGTCATGTCATCGGCAAGTATGATCCAGCGACCGAAGCCGCCATCGCGCAGACGAAAATCGGTATACACCGTCGCCGCACCCTCCATCGCCGCACAGCCGACCAAGCTGTCTTCATCGAGATCACGACGCACGATGCTCGGCAGTCCCGACGCCACGCTGTTCATCGGCAGCACCAGCACATTCAAGCCCACCAGCCATTGCCCGGGCAGACCGGCGAGCCAGCTCGCAGGCAGCTCCGCCAGCGGCGTGAGATTGAACCCCACAACTTCCTCCGGCAGTTGTCGCCAGAACGTATAGGTGTGGAACTCGGTATGTTTCTCCCAGCGCAGCTGCACGCCGCCGACATCAAGACTCAAATGATTGGCGTCGTCCGCCGGCAAGGGTAGATGACGATCGCGCAGCAAGGCGCAGAGGTGGGCATGGGTATGCGCGGCATCGGCTTCGAGCATACCGATGTGGGTGAGCAGCAAGGGCGCCATCAGACGCTCATAGGGCCGCGCATGGACCTCGTGATGCAAGGCTTCGCGCAGCGGGTGAACGATATTCATGGGCGAAAAGAATGAACGAGAGCGGCGCGCTTGGCCAGCATGAATCAGTACGGGGAGACCTACCGAAAGCGGCGACTGCGGCTTTCTATTGTGGGTCCGACTTCAGTCGGACATTAAAGGCGCGACTAAGAATAGAGTTGTGGAAGCAAATGTCCGACTGAAGTCGGACCCTGAGATATCCCCACGTAATTTCCACAGAAGTGGTGGTCGAACAAAGAGATAGATGATCGACGACCATGCTGCTCT
>JAYWAC010000332.1:0-8202 GCA_043782755.1 Pseudomonadota bacterium
CGAGGGGATTGTCGGCGCAGTGCCCGCTAGCAGCAAGGGTAGGGCGGGCATAGCGCGATGGCGTGTCGCAGGCCGCGACACGCCACGCACTGAAACGGATCAGAAGGAGCGCGGTAGACCCAGCACGCGCTCGCCGATGAAGTTCAAAATCATCTCGCGGCTGACCGGTGCGATGCGCGGGATCATCATCTCGCGGAAGTAGCGCTCAACGTGATACTCCTTGGCGTAGCCCATGCCGCCGTGGGTCAGCACCGCAGTCTCGCAGGCGCGGAAGCCGGCTTCGGCGGCCAGATACTTGGCGGCATTGGCTTGCGCGCCGCATTCCTCGCCGGCGTCGTAACGCGCGGCGGCGTCGAACACCATGAGGTTGGCCGCTTCGAGTTCCATCCAGTTGCGCGCCAGCGGATGCTGAATGCCCTGGTTCATGCCGATAGGGCGACCGAATACTTCGCGCTGCTTGGCGTAATCGACCGCGCGATTCAAGGCACAGCGACCGAGACCGACAGCTTCGGCGGCAAGCAGCACACGCTCGGGGTTCAAACCGTGCAGGATGTAGTGAAAGCCCTTGCCTTCGTCACCGATCAAATCTTCGCGCGGCACCGGCATGCCGTCGTAGAACACGGCGTTGGAATCGACCGCCGCGCGGCCCATCTTGGGTATCTCACGAATCTCGACATAGTTGCGATTCAGATCGGTGTAGAACAACGACAGACCGTCGGTCTTCTTCTTGACTTCATTGCGCGCCGTGGTGCGCGCCAGCAGCAAGACCTTGTTGGCGCGCTGGGCCATCGACGTCCAGTGCTTCTGGCCATGGATGACATAGCCATCACCCGTGCGGTCGGCACGCACCGACAGGCTGGTGGTATCGAGACCGGCATTCGGTTCGGTCACGCCAAAGCAGGCCGATTCCTCGCCGCGTAGCAAGGGCGGCAACATGCGACGCTTCTGCTCTTCGGTGCCGAACACCACCACCGGATTGAGCCCGAAGATATTGAGGTGGATGGCGGAAGCGCCGCTCATGCCGGCACCAGACTCCGCCACGGTCTGCATCATGATCGCAGCTTCCGTGATACCAAGGCCGCTGCCGCCGTATTCCTCGGGCATGGCAATGCCGTACCAGCCGGCATCGAGCACCGCCTTGGCGAACTCCTCGGGAAAGCGGTGATGCTCGTCGCATTGATACCAGTAGTCGGCATCGAAGCTAGCGCAGAGCTTGGCGATGGCGTCGCGAATGGCGAGCTGGTCGTCTGAAAATTTAAAATCCATGAGAGGGTCCTCGCATAAAGGGGCCACGCTGGCGGCTGCATCGCGCGCCGTCACTTGGCAGGGCAGTGATGGCGCCATAATATCAGCCCACACAGCTCGCGCATCCCGCACCGGTACTGCCGTCCCGAAAGCGCGCCCGCGCGACGCCTGCCACGTCATGCCTGGGGAGGAGTGGACCATGTCCGTCGCGACCGTTATCCCGTTCATATCGAGCGCAACATACTTACGTGGCGGGCGCGCGCCTGGTTCACCTCAACTCGCGTCATCTTGCGCTTGAGCAGAACCCGACAGGATATAAGCCATGGCCGATTATCTGCTGACCCCCGCCGACGAATTTACCCATACGCCGGGCGATGAGCGCCACTTCAACGAATCGGTTTACACCAATGCTTTCGATCACCAGCGTCGCTTTGGTGGCTGGATACGGCTGGGCAATCGTGTCAATGAAGGCTATGCCGAACTCGCGGTGTGCCTGTTCTTGCCGGACGGGCGCATGGCTTGTCAATTTCTGCGGCCGGAGATCACCAATAACGAGCGCTTCGATGCCGGTGGCATGAGCTACGAAGTGGAGCGCGCTCACGAGAGTGTGGTGATGCGCTATCAGGGCGAGGTTATGCTGGTCGAGGATCGCGATTGGTTGCGCAAGCCCAAGCTCATGTTTGAGCGCGCCGAACGGGTCCGCTGCGAACTGGAGTGGCGCCATACCGCTTGTTCGCCTATCTACGGCGGCGCGCCGACCCGCCCGGAGCAACAGACTATGTTCGGGCGCGACTTCTCGCTCGGGCACTTCAACCAGCATACGGCGGTCGCCTCGCGCCTGCGGATAGGCGACGACAATTTCGATTTCAACGGTTACGGCTGGCGCGATCACTCCTGGGGCCCGCGCCTGTGGCAAAACATTCTGTTCGATCGCGGCTTCTATGTGAGTTTCGGGCCTGATCGCGGCTTCACTTTGTTGAAGATCGCCAACCAAGACGGCGTGGTGCGTCGTGCCGGCGTGCTGTTCATCGATGGCAAGTACGAAACCATTACCGATCTCGACGTCTTCACTGAGTGGAATGCGGACAAGGACCCGACCGCCGTCATACTGACGGCACGTAGCGCCAAGCACAGCGCGGTGATACACGGCCGTGTATTGAATTGTGCGCCCTTGAGCAACCGTCGCCAGGTTGGCGACGAGGTAATGCATTCGCGTATCGCCGAAGCCTTCACCGAATTCGAGTGGGACGGTCGCCTAGGCTATGGCATGACTGAATACGTCGAACGACTGGACGACGGCGTGCCGGTGGCCTGGCCGCTGTAGGCCGCGCACGCTCAACAAATTCTCAAGGAAGCAGCGCATGAAAGCAGAAGATTTTCGCCTCATACCGCAAGACGAGTTCAGTCACACACCGAGCGCCGATACGAATTTCAATGAGTCGGTGTACGTTAACGGCTTCGATCCCAAGCAACGCTGCGGTGGTTGGATGCGCATTGGTAATCGCGTCAACGAAGGCTATGCCGAGGCACAGGTGTGTCTCTATCTGCCGGACGGCCGTCTTGCCGTGCAATTCCGGCGTCCTGACATCACGCATAACAATGCGTTTGCCGCCGGCGGGTTGTCCTACACCGTGCATGAACCCTATCGCCACGTCAGCATGCGCTACGAAGGCGACCTGCTGGTACTGGATGATCCCAATCTGCTGCGCGACGCGCGCCGTTTGTTTGCCGATGCGCCGCGCACCCCGGGCACGGTGGAATTCTCACTGACCGGCGTCTCGCCCATGCACGGCGGTGAGCCGACTCGTGACGATCAGGAGACCATGTACGGTCGCGATTTTTCTTTCGGTCATTTCAATCAACACACCCGCACGGTCGGGCGGATGGACATCGGCGGCCAGGTCTTCGAATTCGACAGCTACGGCTGGCGCGATCATTCGTGGGGGCCGCGCTTCTGGACCAACATCTATTTCTACCGCCTGTTCATAGCCAACTTCGGGCCGGACCGTGGCCTCATGCTGCTCAAGATCACGGGGCGCGATGGCGTCACGCGCCGCTGCGGCGTATTGCAGTTCGACGGCGACTACGAGGACATCACCGACCTCGACATCTATACCGAGTGGACCGCCATGAAAGATCCCAAGGCCATTCGTCTGGGTGTGCGCACCGCCAAACGCGCGGTGCAACTCGAGGGTGAGGTGATTGCGATGGCGCCGCTCAGTAATCGTCGCAAGGTCGGTGACGAGGTCTTGTCCTCGCGCATCGCCGAAGGTTTGACGATGTGGACCTGGGGCGATCGCACTGGCATCGGCGTCACTGAATACATCGAACTGCTGCAAGACGGACAGCCGGTCGGCTATCCGCTCTAGTGTGCTGGCGAATAAGACCCAGGGCCGATCATGACCAATAAGACAGCAGCAGCCGATGACCTCAAGGTCATCATCGAGAGGCTGCGCGAAGCGGTGCGCCGGCGTTTCGGCGCGGCCGTCGACATCGACAACATCGACATCGCGACCCTGGGCGGATCGAACCGCACGATCCTGTTCGATCTGAACGACGGCGGCTTGCGCAGACGTCTGGTGTTCCGCCAGGAAACCTACACCATGCGCTATACGCCGTTCCTCTCGCCGGAACAGCAGTGGCCTTTATTGCAGGTGGCCTTCAAACATGGCCTGCCGGTGCCAGAGCCGATCTTCAAGCTCGATCCCGAGGATCAGCTGGGGCGTGGTTACGTGGTCCGCTTCGTGTCGGGCGAGACCTTGCCTAAGCGTCTCTTGACCGACCCAACTTTCGCACCGGCGCGGGCGGTGTTCGTGCAGCAGGCCGGCGATTTGCTCGCGCATCTGCACGCCATCGATAGCCGCGAAGTGAGCGTGCTCGACGAGGTGCGCGACAGCATCGACCCGCTGATGACCCAGCGCGAACATTACGAAGCCTATGGCGAGCCGCATCCGGTCTTGGAATACGCCTTTCGCTGGCTGGAGGAGCGTCGCCCGCTGGCGCCGGCGCGGGTTTTTCTGCATGGCGACTTCCGTACCGGCAATATGATGGTCGACCCGCAACGTGGTCTGACCGCACTGCTGGACTGGGAGTGCGCGCACATCGGCGCGCCCGAGGAAGAGTTCGGTTGGTTCTGCACGCGTTCGTGGCGCTTCGGCAATGTCGATAAGCCGGCCGGTGGCTTTGGCTCGCGTGCAGCCTTGTTCGACGCCTATGAGGCTTCGGGCGGGCGCCAGGTCGATCGTGCCGCCGTGCGCTGGTGGGAGATTTATGGCCTGTTACGTTGGGCCTTGTACAACGTCATGCAGATCTACGGCCACGTGCACGGTGGCCGTCGCTCGCCGGCTTATGCGGCCTGCGGCCGCAATACCGCTTTCATCGAATATGATCTGCTCATGACCGTCATGGGCAAGTTCGACTGAGGAAATCCTATGGCACACGACTGGCCGAGCTTGCCGGAAACGATCAGCACCGTGCGTGAGTACATCGACGATCTGATGCCGCGCCTGTCGGGCATAGATCGCTATCACGCGCTCTGCTCGCTGCAACTGCTCGATGTGGCGCAGCGCGAGTTGCAGGAATGGCAGCCGCTGGAGACCGCCGACGACGCACGTCTGCGTGCATTGGCGGAACTCGGTGCCGAGGTCCCGCGTGACGAACTGACTGCGCGCTTGAGTGCGCAGATCCACGCTGGCAAGTTCGATGCGCGTATGCCGGAACTCGAGGCAGCCATGCTCCAGCACGTGATTGCCAAGGTGCAGGTCACCAAGCCCGGCTACCTCGCGCCAGAACATCGCGAATCCTGAGCGTCACGCGCTCACCCACGAAGAGAGAGACCTTATGACCAAGCCTGTCATCGCCTTCAGTGTTGCCGACGGCATCGCGCGCATCGTCATCGATGATGCCGAGCGCCACAACGTGGTCGGTGCGCAATTCACCCAGGAACTGGCGCGGGCCGCGATTGCCTGTGAAGGGCGCGATGATGTGCGCGTGGTGTTGCTGACCGCCAATGGCAAAGTGTTTTCGGTCGGCGGTGACCTCAATGAATTTATCCGCGAGAAGGATCACCTGCGTGCGCACGTGCGCGAGATGGCGGCCTTTTTCCATCTCGCCATCACGGTCTTGAATCGTCTGCCGGTGCCGGTGGTGTGCGCGGTCAATGGCATGGCGGCGGGCGGCGGCATGAGCCTGGCGATGATGAGCGACATGACCATCGCCACGCGTTCGGCCAAATTCAATCTCGCCTACACCCGCTCGGGTCTGACGCCAGACGGGGGCGGCTCGTGGTTCCTGCCGCGCCTGGTCGGCACCCAGCGCGCCTTTGACATCATGTGCACCAACCCGACCTTGAGCGCTGACGAAGCCTGCGCGCTCGGCATCATCGCCCGCGTCGCGTCCGACGAGACTTTCAAGGATGAGGTGGAGAAGCTGCTGCGGCAATTGGCTGACGCACCATCCGCGTCGACGGCGCGCGCCAAGCGTCTGCTGCGTGCGAGCCTCGGCAATTCGCTTGAACAGCATTTGGAGTTGGAGGCCAGCAATATCGCTGAAATTGCTTCGACGCCGACCACGCTTGCGACCCTCGAGGCTTTCTTCGCGCAGCGTAAGAAGTAGTACCAATAAGGGCCGTCATCCGCGCGGCGGGTGATGCATTCCTGGCCTGCCACGGCCGACCCAATCACGAGTGGAGTACGACAGATGTCCAGCACGGCCCATGCCTTTGATCTCAACGTCGACCAGCGCCAGATGCTGGACGAGGCGGACAAATTCGCGCGCAACGAGTTGTACCCGCTGGCGGTGCGCATGGACAACGAGGAGTGGTGGCCCGACACCGCCTTCCCCATGATAGGCGATGCCGGTTACTTCGGTCTGACCGTGCCCGAGGAATACGGCGGCCAGGGCCTCGACTTCTTCGTCAGCGGCCTGGTCGCGCAGGCCTTTGGCCGTTGGAACTACGCGATGGCGCTGTCGTGGATTGCCCACGAGAACCTGTGCTTGAACAACATCTATCGCAATGCCAACGAAGACCAGCGTCGCCGCTATGTGCCGGGCCTGTGCTCAGGCAAGAAGATCGGCGCGTTGGGACTGACCGAGCCCGGCGCCGGCTCTGATGCCTTGGGATCGATGGCCACCACCGCGCGCAAGCAGGGTGATCGCTACATCCTCAACGGCCGCAAGATCTATATCACCAATGGCCCGGTCGCCGACGTGCTGCTGATCTATGCCAAGACCGCGCCGGACAAGGGCGCGCATGGTATCTCGGCCTTCATCGTCGAGAAGGACTTCAAGGGTTTCAGCGTCGCGCAAAAATTGATCAAGATGGGTTTCCGTGGCAGCCAGACCGGTGAGTTGGTGTTCGATGATTGCGAAGTGCCGGCCGAGAATCTGGTCGGCAAGGAAAACGAAGGCGTGGCGGTGGTCATGAGTGGGCTCGATCTCGAGCGCGCGGTGATTTCGCCGATCTGCGTGGGTATGGCCGAGCGTGCGCTGGAACTGACCATCGAATACGCCAAGACCCGTGTGCAGTTCGGCAAGCCGATCGCCGAGTTCCAGATGATCCAATCCAAGATTGCCGACATGTATGTGTGGGTCGAGGCCATGAAGGCGCTCAACTTCAAGGTGCTGGCTGAGGCCAACGATCTTGAGGTGGGCGCTGGCGGGCGCGGCATGATACACGCCAATACTGCGGCCTCGATCATGTACACCGCCAACACGCTGAACCGGGTGTTGGACGAGGGCGTGCAGGTGCACGGTGGTATCGGCTACATGTGGGAGTCGGAGATCAACCGACTGTATCGCGGCAACAAGCTGCTTGAGATCGGCGCCGGCACGACCGAAGTGCGCAAGATGATCATCAGCCGCGAGCTGTTGAAGTAAGGACCATGAGCGACGCGCCCAAGATGCCGCGCGGCAACGCCGATCTCGCGGTCGAACCGACGGTCTTCGCAGCGGGTCTTCTTAACGGGCAGACGGTGTTGGTGTCAGGTGCCGGCAGCGGCATGGGGCGCGCTACCGCCTGGCTCGCGGCGCGCCTCGGTGCGCGGGTCATCGTCGGTGGTCGTACCGAGGCCAAACTCGCGGCGGTGGTCGACGCCATCAACGCGGTGGCGGGGCTCGAAGCCCATGCGCAGGTGGTCGACATCCGCAGTCGCGAATCGGTGGACGAGGCCTTTGCCGCCATCACCGCGAAATTTGGCGCCATCGATATCTTGATCAACAGCGCCGGCGGTCAATTCCCGCAGACCTCCATCGATTACAGTGAGAAGGGCTGGCACGCCGTCATCAACACCAACTTGCACGGCACCTGGCACATGATGCATGTCGCCGCTCAGCAGTGGCGCGAGCAAGGGCGCGGCGGCAGCATCGTCAACATCGTGGTGGTGAACCAGAACTTGCACGGCGTGGCGCATACCGCTGCCGCGCGCGCCGGCGTGATGGCGTTTTCGCAGAAGGCCGCAGTGGAGTGGGCGCCTCTTGGCATCCGCGTCAATTGCATCGCGCCGGGCGCGATCGAGACCGAGGGCTGGGCGGTTTACTCCGAGACCACGCGCGCGCGTTATCCGAAGACCAACCCGATGATGCGCGCCGGCTCGCCGTGGGAAATCGCCGAGGCTTGTATCTTTCTAGGTGGCCCGGGCGGGCGCTTCATCAATGGTGTGGTGCTAGAAGTCGACGGTGGTGGTCAGCACTGGGGCGAGATCTGGACCACCGGCAAGCCCGAGTATTTTGCGGCGGCGACGCGGCTGTGGGATGACAATCCGGGCTAGCAGCATCACTGAGCCTCGGCAAAGGAATGTCAGACTGAAGTCTGACCCACAAAGAACCAAAGACAATTCGGACAGGCTTGCAGGAGTCTGCTCTGGAATGGAATGTCAGACTGAAGTCTGACCCACAAAGAACCAAAGACAATTCGGACAGGCTTGCAGGAGTCTGCTCTGGAATGGAATGTCAGACTGA
>JAYWAC010000333.1:0-8197 GCA_043782755.1 Pseudomonadota bacterium
TCAGTTCAAGCCGCTGGTGGAAAATCTGCTCTATTACGACCCCTACATGGTGCTGGCCGACTACCAGGCCTATGCCGATTGTCATCAGGAGGTGAATCAGACCTATCGCGACGTCGACCGTTGGACGCGCATGTCGATATTGAACACCGCGCGCGCCGCCAAGTTTTCTTCCGACCGCACGATACGCGAATACTGCGCCGACATCTGGCATGCCAAGCCGGTGCCGGTGAAGCTGCTCTCGCAGGAAGAGGTCAAGGGCGGCTTGTTGCAATAAGCAAGACTTCAGAAGTCGGTGCGATGCGGCAAGGCAGCCGCTTCGCGGGCTAGCGTTTCGATGCCGGCCCAATCGCCCTTGGCTAGCAACGCGGCGGGCGCCACCCAGGAGCCACCGACGCAAGCGACATTGGCGAGCGCCAGGAAGTCGGGAGCGGTCTCACGACTGACACCGCCGGTCGGACAGAAGATCACATCGCCAAAGGGCGAAGCCAATGCTTTCAGCATGCCAATGCCACCGGCCTGCTGAGCAGGAAACAATTTCAGAGCCGTAAAGCCGTGCAGTCGCGCGGCGATGACTTCGGCCGGCGTCATCACTCCGGGCAATAAGGGAAAGTCGACGGTGCGTGAAGCCTGCGCCAATTCTGTGGTGAGCCCAGGCGAAACACCGAACTGCGCACCGGCACTTTGCGCCGCGCCGAAATCACGAGGGTGAGTCAAGGTGCCGACGCCAACGATGGCCTCGGGCACCGCTCGACGCATGGCTTCGATGGCAGCCAGCGCCACCGGTGTGCGCATGGTCACTTCGAGTACGCGCAAGCCACCGGCACACAAGGCTCGCGCCAGCGGCACGGCATGTTGCAGTTGTTCGATGATCAGCACCGGGATGACCGGCGACTGTCGCATGATTTCACGAATGTGCATGTCAGCCCCCAAAGGAATCGGCACCCGCCTCGGCGTCGCACGCCAGGGCACGAAAGCCACGGAATAGTTCACGGCCCATGCCGTAGTCGTTATGGTTCAAATCTGGAGTAAGGCATTGGCGGGCCTGCCACTCCTCGGCGGGCACGCGTGCTTCGAGCACGCCGTGAATGCTGTCGAGGTGAATGACATCGCCATCGCGGACATGGCGCAACGGACCACTGTTCAAACATTCCGGCGTGACATGAATGGCGGCCGGCACGCTGCCAGACGCGCCAGACATGCGACCGTCGGTCACCAGGGCGACGTGAAAGCCTTTGTCCTGCAAGGAACTCAAGGCCGGGGTCAATTGGTGAAGTTCCGGCATGCCGTTGGCGCGCGGCCCTTGATAGCGAACAACGGCGACGAAATCGCGTGCCAGCTTGCCGGCCTTGAAGGCTTCTAGCACCTCGTGTTGATCATCGAAGACGAGGGCCGGCGCCGTGACGACGCGGTTCTCTGCTTTCACGGCCGAGGTCTTGATCACACTGCGACCGAGATTGCCCTTGAGTAGCTTGAGGCCACCATCGCTGCTGAAAGGATCGCTGGCCGGACGTAACACCGTGAGATCGCCACTGATCGCCGGCGCGTCGCGCCATTCGAGTCTACCGTCGACCAGGAAAGGCTCGGTGCCATAGTGATGCAGACCTGCGCCCATCACGGTGTTCACATCGGGATGCAGTAAACCTGCCTGCAGCATTTCGCGGATCAGGAAGCCGATGCCGCCGGCGGCATGAAAGTGATTCACGTCGGCAGCACCATTGGGATAGACCCGCGCGAGCAGCGGCACGACGTCCGACAGCTGGCTGAAGTCATCCCAGTTGATGGCAATGCCGGCGGCGCGCGCCATCGCTATCAAGTGAATGGTGTGATTGGTCGAGCCGCCAGTAGCGAGCAGGCCGACGATGCCATTGACCAGGGCGCGTTCGTCGACCATGTCAGCCATCGGCAGATAGTGCTCACCGAGCGCGGTCATGCCCGCCACACGTCGCGCGGCCGCAGCGGTCAGCGCATCGCGCAGCGGTGTATTGGGTTGAATGAAGGCGCTGCCCGGCAGATGCAGACCCATCACCTCCATCAACATCTGATTGCTGTTGGCCGTGCCGTAGAAAGTGCAGGTGCCTTCGGTGTGATAACTCTGCGCTTCCGATTCGAGCAGCGCATCGCGACCGACCTTGCCTTCCGCGAACAACTGTCGAATGCGCGCCTTCTCCTTGTTCGGCAAACCGGAAGGCATGGGCCCGCCCGGCACGAACACGACCGGCAAATGACCGAAGGACAAAGCACCGATGAACAGGCCCGGCACGATTTTGTCGCACACGCCGAGACACAGCGCGGCATCAAACATGTTGTGCGACAGCGCGATGGCGGTCGCCATTGCGATCACATCGCGACTGAAGAGCGACAGCTCCATGCCGCTCTGGCCTTGCGTGACGCCGTCGCACATGGCCGGCACACCGCCGGCGAACTGAGCGACCGCACCGGCCTCGCGTGCGGCCTGCTTGATCAATGGCGGATAGCGTTCCAGCGGACGATGGGCTGACAACATGTCGTTATAGGCGGAAACGATCGCGATATTGGGCCAGCGACCCAGCTTGAGTTGCTGCTTGTCCGTCGCCTCCGCTGCTGCGAAGCCATGGGCCAGGTTGGTGCAGGCGAGTTGCGATCGCGTGGGCCCCGATGAGCGCGCCGCCATCATGCGCTGCAGATAGTCCTGTCGCGGCGCACGACTGCGCTCGACGATGCGTGCCGTCACATCGCGCAGCACAGGATGGAGAGGAGCAAGGTTTTCGATCATCGCAGGCACCTCGCGGGGTGGAATGGAAAGGAACGTGACGTCAGGCGCGTGGCATGGCCGCCTGATGCGAATGGTATAGGTCGATGATCAATTCGATTGGCCCGGACCTTGCGTAGAATCAATGCATGCATCATGCCCACGAACGTCCGTTTGCCGACGCTGCCGCGCTGACCATCGCCTTGGCCGACGAGATTGCGCATACCTTGCGCACCGCCATCGTCACACGTGGTCAGGCAAGCCTGGTGGTGTCCGGTGGTCGCACGCCCGTCGCGCTGTTCAATCGGCTTTCGACGGCGGATCTCGATTGGCATCACGTCAGCATCGTCCTGGCCGATGAGCGTTGGGTCGATAGCGATGCTGCGAGCAGCAATGCGCGACTGGTGCGTCTCGAACTGCTGCGCGACAAGGCCGCGCTCGCCCGCTTCGTTGATTTGAAATCCGATGCCGAATCTGCGGCTGCCGGCGCGGCGCTGGCGTGGCAGCGGGTCGCGTCGATGACTCTTCCCTTCGACTGTGTCCTGCTGGGCATGGGTGACGACGGCCATACCGCGTCGCTATTTCCCGCCTCGCCTCTGATCGAGCTAGCCCTAGATGCATCACAGCCGCCGGCCTGTATCGCCATGCAGGCGCCCGACCCGCCCTGCGAGCGCTTGAGCTTGAACCTCGCGGCCCTACTCGATACACGTCGCATCGTGCTGCACATTCAGGGCACGACGAAATGGGCGGTCTATCAAACCGCCCAGACCTCGGCTGCGATCTTGGAGATGCCGATACGCGCGGTGTTACGCCAAGCGCTCGTCCCCGTCGACGTGTACTGGTCACCCTGAAGCAAGCGGCAAAATTCTCAGTTGCCATTCTGACTGGGGTCGCGCCACACTCGCTCAAAGGGCAGACGCCAGGCATGGGGCGCCACCAGTTGATGAATGGCATTGGGTCCCCACGAGCCCGGCGCATACATGCGCACCGGCGGCGGTTCGTCCAGCAAGGGCGCTGAAACCTCCCACAAGCGCTCGATGCCTTCGGCGGTGGTGAAGAGCGTGTGATCGCCGCGCATCGCATCGAGGATCAAGCGCTCATAGGCCTCGAGCACGTCACCGATCAATGCGGTGTCATCCATCGCGAACTGCAGACTCAATTTATCGAGTCGCATGCCGGGTCCGGGCCGCTTGCCGTAGAACGACAGCGACATCTTGGACGCATCGGCAAGATCGAAAGTCAGATGATCAGGGCCGCTCGCGCCGACGCCCGAGCCTGGCGGAAACATGCTCTTGGGCGCCTCGCGGAACGCGATGGAAATGATGCGTTGCCCTTCCGCCAGGCGTTTGCCGGTGCGTAGATAAAACGGCACACCGGCCCAACGCCAGTTATCGATCGCGCATTTCAGCGCGACAAAAGTCTCGGTGTCGGATTCGGGATGAACGCCCGGCTCCTCGCGGTAGCCGGAGTATTGACCGCGGACCACATCGCTCGGCCGTATCGGCAGCATGCTGCGAAAGACCTTGTTTTTTTCTTCACCGATAGGCGCCGGCTCGAGGCTGGTCGGCGGCTCCATCGCCATGAATCCCAGGATCTGGAAAAGATGCGTGACAACCATGTCGCGAAACGCACCGGTCGCCTCATAAAAAGCGGAACGCGAGCCGAGACCTAGCGTCTCTGGCACGTCTATTTGCACGTGATCGATGAAATTGCGATTCCAGATCGGCTCGAACAAGCCGTTAGCAAAGCGGAAGGCGAGAATATTCTGCGCCGGCTCTTTGCCGAGGAAATGATCGATACGAAAAATCTGCTCCTCGGCGAACACCTCATGCAACTTCGCGTTGAGCGAGACCGCGCTGTCCTTATCGGTGCCAAAGGGCTTTTCCATGACGACGCGCGAATTGGGCACCAGCTCGGCTTCGCCGAGCATACGCACTGCCGACAAGGCCGCATTGGGCGGCACACTCAGGTAATGCAGTCGTCGACTCTCGCCAACGAAAGTGGACTCTGCCGTGGTCACCGCCGCCTTGAGTGCTTGCGGCCCGGCACCCAGGGGCACGTAATCCAGACACGCGGCAAATTCACTCCATGCCGCATCAGCGACTTTACGGCTTGAATATTCGTCGAGCGCACTACGCACCAGGGCGCGGAAACCATCGACATCGAGGTCATCGAGTGAGACGCCGATGATGCGACAACCCGGAATGAAACCGGCGCCGACCAGATGGGCGAGACCGGGTAGCAATTTGCGCTTGGCAAGATCACCGGTGGCGCCAACCAGAACGACGACTTGTGGAAACCGTGGACCAACGCCAACGGGAATCTTTGCCACTGCATGCACCCTCGCGCTATGGGATGTCTGATCAATGGAGCAATCCGATTCCAGTGTCAAACGACCCATGCCCTTGGCACGGTACATTGGTGGGATGGGAGTGAAACTGCACTGCCGTTGGGCGAAATAGCGAACATTGCGCCGCAAAGATGCAGGCTCATCGATGACAGGCCGGCATGCACAAGCTCGACGCGAGCCATCGATAGCGCGCAGCCAAGCTCCACAGGACACTGCGCGCCGTAGCGCCATCCCGGCGCTGTATCATCGGCGCACCCTTTGACCCAAGGTGGGGAAACCAGCATGCATCTCGTTCGTTCGTCCCTGTTCGTGCCCGGACACAAACCTGAGTGGGTTGCCAAGGCCCAGGCCGCCGGCGCCGATGAGCTTATTCTCGATCTCGAAGACGCCGTACCGGACGAGGCCAAGACCGCCGCCCGCCCGCTGGTGCGCGAGAGCGTTAAAGCGTTGGCCGCAGCAGGGCAATACTGTTCGGTGCGTATCAACGGCTATGCCACCGGCCGCGCACTCGACGACCTCGACGGCATCCTGTGCCCAGAGCTACGTTCAGTGATGCTGCCCAAGGTCGACAGCGTGGCGGACATGCAAGCGCTCGATGCCATGCTGAGCCAGCTCGAACGACGTCACGGCGTCGCGCTGGGTTCGGTCAAGACCACCCTGCTGCTGGAAACCGCCGGCGCGATCCGCAACGCCTACCCCATCGCGCTTGCCAGTCCACGCGTCCATCAATTGGTCTTGGCCGCCGGCCCCGGCGGAGACGCCGCGCGTGCTGTCGGTTACCAATGGACCAAGGGTGGCGAAGAGACCTTGTTCCTGCGCTCCCATGCCGTGCTCGACGCGCGCGCCGCCGGCATTCCCTACCCGATGACGAGTTCGTGGTGGGACATCCGCGATCTTGACGGGCTGCGCGCCGATGCCATCCGCAATCGTCGCCTCGGCATGCGCGGTATGTGCGTGATGCACCCGAGTCACGTGCCTATCGTCAATGAAATCTTCAGCCCGTCAGCCGAGGAAATAGCCCATGCCCGCGGCGTGCTGGCGGCGATGTCCGCAGCCGAAGCCGAGGGGCGTGCGGCGGTGATCTACGAAGGCGATATGGTCGACTACGCGATGGTGGCGACGGCGCGTGAGTTGATTGCGCTGGCGGAGAGCATCGCGGCTGGGGGAGGTAAGCCGGGCTGAGTGAAGAGGAGGGATTGGGGGGTCAAAGTTTTCGAAGCGGATTCTCGCGCGGCTTCAATCTGGCCGCGCCGATGTTAAGTACTTTGACCCCTTGACTGGACTCCTTGCCCCTCTACCACTTCAACGCCGGCAGCTCGTGAAATAGCTTGCGTGTGCCGACTATCCACTGCTGCTTCATCGCTTCGAAATACGCGTCGCCGGTATCGAAGCGACGTTTCAGCGTCACGGCAAGGCTATCCCGTTCGTAGCACAGCAGATCGATGGGCATGCCCACAGAGAGGTTGCTGAGCATGGTTGAATCAAAGGACACGAGTACGCATTTCGTCGCATCCTCCAAGGTCGCTTCGACATTAATACCGAGATCGAGTATCGGCTTACCGTATTTCGCTTCGCCAGTCTGCAGAAAAGCCGTGTCGGAACCGGCTTCGATGAAATTGCCTTCCGCGTAGATTCGATAAAGCGCCATGTCCTGGCCCGCGATCTGCCCACCCAGAATGAAAGAAGCGTCGAATTTGAGTCCGCTGCTTTCGAGATAAGGGCTGTCACGGCATTCGATAGCGCGCATGGCGTCGCTCACCAGATTGGCGACTTCAAACATCGAAGTTGCCGTCCAGATATGCGGCGGATATTCGCTCGCACGCTGACGAAGCACGCTGATCACGGCTTGCGTGCCGGCCAAACCGCCGGAGCTGAGCAGCACCAGCACTCTATCGCCGGCACGCTCGAAAACCGTCATCTTGCAAAACTTGGCATAGTTATCCACGCCCGCGTGCGTGCGTGAATCGCTGCCAAAAATAAGGCCCTCTTCGAGCTTCACGCCGACGCAGTAGGTCACGACTGCGCGCTGGAAGCCGTGCCGTCGTCACTCGTGACGGGACTGACCACATCCGTCCAAACCCGAAAGGCTTCAAGCGTGTTCGGGCCGAAAGTATTGGACAAAGCGACATCACAAGCATCGCGACCGCGCGCAATCAGTACGCGGCCGATGCGCGGAATATTGTTGCGTGGATCGAAGGTGTACCAGCGATTGCCGAGGAAGGCTTCGAACCAGGCGGCGAAATCGCCTGCACCATAAGGAGGCTCGGTGCCAACGTCGCCCAAGTATCCGGTGCAATATCGTGCAGGAATGTTGAGGCAGCGACACAGTGTGATGGCGAGGTGCGCGTAGTCGCGACACACGCCGACGCCTTCATGATAGGCCTCCCAGGCGGTACGCGAGCGGCGCGCATGTTCGTAACCGAACTTGATGTGCCCGTGCACGAAATCACAGATGGCCTGCACGCGCGCCCACCCGGCGGGCACCGAGGCGAAACGTTGCCACGCGAATTCCGACAGCAGCTCGGTCTCGCAATAGCGGCTACCCAACAGAAACACCAACGCCGGTTCGGGCAGATACTCGACCGGCGTCTGGCTTGCGCCCGGCATCAACTCGTCCGGCACGCCGCTGTCGTTGATCAATGAGTCGCAACTCAGGAGGAAACGCCCCTGGGGCGCCACAATGCGACTGCACCAGTTGCCGAATAGATCCCGATAGGCGACCAGCGGAACCGCCGGAGCGGTCCTGATGAGATCAGGTCGCACCAGATCCGACGCTCGCGAGTAATGAATATTCAAGGTCAAAATCATCGGTGTCGGCTGGGGACACCAGTAGGTCATCTCAAATCCCGCGCGTATCTGCACATGAGCCTCCGTTATGGGCTGATGAAGGCCGCATGCGTGAGCACTAAAGACACGCCCGCACGCGGTGAAGTCAAACGGTTCAAGTATCGCTGTCATCGCGGTACATCGTCCGTACTGTGCAGCACATAGGGGATGGCGAACGTGGAAGGCGAGCGCAGGCTTGCTCGTGAGCGGTGACAAGGAGAGGACACTCCAAGATCGAACACGGTCGTATTCGACGGGGTGCAGATTCCAAACCTATCCAGCGCGGGATGCGA
>JAYWAC010000334.1:0-8171 GCA_043782755.1 Pseudomonadota bacterium
CTTGGTCGTCGGTGGCCGGCGTCGCCAAAGCGTTGAACGTGACGAACATGAATAGCAAATGCAGGCTGGGGCGCAGGGTCAGGGACATGGCGGCACTCCTTCGACGGGTGACTCGGGCACGAGCCGCGAGTATAGGCGGATGGGCCGGCCGTTCGTCATGTCGCTATCGGACAGGTGGAGCGCGAAGGTGGAGCCTAAGCTTTGCGCCGGCGAAGGAGTAGACTGACGCGACACGCCAACCATTGTTCGAGGGCAAGCATCATGGAATTTTCCGGCCACTGCTACTGCGGCAACATCCAATACCAGGCATCGGGAGACCCGGTGATTAAAGTGCAATGCCATTGCCGCGAATGCCAGTACCTGTCAGGCGGTGGTGCCAACGTCACCATCGGCATGCCGGCGGCGGGTTTCAAATACACAAAGGGCACACCCAAGCAGTTCGCGCGCGCTGATCTGGCCAAGCCAGTGACCCGTGAGTTCTGTGCCGATTGCGGCACCCAGCTGGTCAGTAAGGCGCCCCATGCATTGCCGGACGTTATGCTGATCAAGGTCGGCACCATGGACGAGCCCACGCTGTTCTCGCCCGATCTGGCGATCTTCACTTGTGACCAGCAGTCCTTTCACAACGTGCCGGCGGGCATGCCGGCGTTTGAGCACATGCCTGGCTGAGGCGGGCGTCCACGCAAAAGAGCCGCCCGCAGGCGGCGCTCGCGCACATAGCTGTGCGGCTCAGCCGCGACGCCGTGATCGCCAGGCGAGGACACCCAGCACACTACCGAACAGCGCGAACGATCCCGGTAGTGGCACCGGCGTGGTCGTGACATTGACGTTGTCGACCTGGCCGATGTTGGGAATGGTGGTGGAGCCGGATGTCGCGGGCGACACAGCGGCGACCTCGCCGGCAAAGAACGCGATGGCATCGAACTGTCCGAATTGCGGTGCCCAGCCCGCGATGACATCACTTCGATCGCCAAGCACCGTGCCGCTCTCGGCATCGCTGATGGTGGAATGGAAGGTGCCGGTGACGGTGTCGACCTGCAAAGCGACTGAATACCAGGTGTTCATCGAGGCCGCGACGTTGAGGTCGATGTCGGCGAACGGGCCACCATTCGAACCGATAAGGAACAGGCGCCAACCCTGGCTCTGACTACTGGCGTAGACACCGGCTTGCGGGGTGTTATCGAAATTCGCGATGCCCTTCTGCGCGAAGGTCAGTTGCATGGCCCAGTCACTGGCGGTGCCGGCGACTAGCGGGTCGCTGCTGGTATTGGCGTACTGCAGCGCGCGCATGTCGGCAAACAGCGAATAGCTCGAACTGAGCGGCACGGACGCATAGATGCCTTTGCTCACGCCTAGTGCGTCGACTGTCTGCATGGCCTGCGTGCTATTGCCGTGGGCATCGGAGGTGACGACCACCGTGGCCGAGGGCAGGGGCACGTTGATCAAGGGCGACGCTTCCGGCAGCACGCTCGCGACATCGAGCCAGGTCGGGCTGGGGAAGGCGCCGGGCGCATAGCTTTCGAAGTTATCGATCACTGCCGCCGCAGCGTTGTGATGGGCGACGGCAGCGAGCAGCGCGATGCCGAGGGCATGGCGTGTCGCAGCGGGATAAGACGTGTAGTTCATGGTCCACTCTCCAAGTGCTGTTACGTGCAGCGCATGGCAGAGAACGGCCGACCCCGCAGTCTGGCGGTGCCCGACTGCGCTCGATGACAACTTGTAACATCTTTGCAGCGCGGCTAACCGTGCCCGTCCGACACTTCCCGACGGATGACGCATAGTGCGGGCTGCGCACGTGCTGGTCGGTGTCCTAGTATGGGTGCCCTCAGCCGTCTTAGCAGTGACGAACGCCTGGTCGGGCGTTCCTTCATCATTCGCAACTCAAGTTCTAGGAGTCGTCATGGCTAAATTCATGTATGTGTTTCGCGGCGGGGCGTTTGTCGAGAAGGGTCTGTCGCCGAGCGTGCTGCAGGATCATTTGAAATCATGGAGCGCGTGGGTCGGCGAGCTGGCCCAGCAAGGTCACCAACCCGGCGGTGATCCGGTGCAGGCCGGTGGTCGCACCATTCGCGGCAAGGGCAAGGTGGTGACCGACGGTCCCTATGCGGAGCTGAAGGATCTCGTGACCGGCAATCTGGTGATTGAAACAGACTCGCTGGACGCCGCCACCGAGCTTGCCCTCGGCTGCCCGATCTTTGTCTACGATGGTTCAGTCGAAGTGCGACCGGTAGCGGCGATGTAAATGGACGGGCCAGGCACCGTCGGTGACCGCGAGCCCGCTGCCCTGCTTGCGAGTCTGTTCCGACATGAGTCGGGCAGACTCGTGGCCGCGCTCACGCGTCTGTTCGGCCCGCATCACATTGAACTGGCGGAAGACGTTGTGCAGGAGGCGCTGGAAACCGCCTTGCAGGCTTGGAAGTTTCGCATCCCCGATAATCCGAGCGCGTGGTTGAACAAGGTGGCGCGCAACCGCGCGCTCGATCTCATTCGTCACGGCGGCATCGAGCGACGCTATGCCGACGAATATCAGGCGATGCTGAGTTCCGAGTGGACCTTGGCGCCGACCGTGGACGAATCGCTGGCCGAGGCGAGTGCCGCGCAAAACCTGTTACGTCTGATGTTTACCGTCTGCCAGCCGCAGCTGTCGGAAGAGACGCAAGTCACGCTGATCCTGAAATTTCTGTGCGGCTTCGCGTCGAGCGAAATCGCCGCCGCTTTCTTGACCAACGAACAGACCATCGCTAAACGCTTGCAGCGCGGTCGCACGTGCTTACGCGAACTCGGCTCGCTGGCGCCGGCGAAGCTGACCGAAGCAGCGGACCCGCGTCTCGACACCGTGCTCTGTGCGCTCTATCTGTTGTTCAACGAGGGGTATCACGGCAGCCATCCGACCGCGCCGACCCGCACGGTTTTATGTGACGAGGCGCTGCGGCTATGTGCCTTGATCACCGAGCAGCACGAGCATAGCGCACCACGCGCGCATGCCTTGCTGGCGCTCATGTGTTTTCACCGCGCGCGCATGGCCGGTCGCCGCGATGCGCAGGGCATCTATGTGCCGCTCGCCTTGCAGGATCGGGCACTTTGGGATCGTGCCCTCATCGAACGCGGTCTCGCCCATCTGCAACGCTCGGCCAGCGGCAACGAACTCAGTGTCTGGCATCTGGAAGCCGGTATCGCGGGCCAACATACCCTGGCGGCGTCCTTGGATGAGACCGATTGGTGCGCCATCCTCGAACTTTATGAATTGCTCTATGCGCGCAATCCCAGCCCGGTGATTGCGCTCAATCGTGCGCTCAGCCGGGCCTATGCGAGTGATGCCTCGGCGGCGCTGGTGGAAGTCATCGCGCTGGGCGAGGAAGCGACGCTGAAGTCCTATCCCTTCTACTGGGCGGCGCGCGGTGAGATCCATGCACGTGCTGCACAGCTAGAACAGGCACAGCACTGTTATCAACGCGCCGCGACGCTCGCGCGCAGTGCGCCCGAACAACAGGCTTTTCTGCGCAACGCGCGCGCCATCGCCGACGCTTGATCTGTTCGGCGGCTGTCGTCACTTAAGCAGACGCTGATCTCTCAGCGGTGCGGTCGGTGCCTCACTGCACCCCGCCATGCACATAGATGCGCTCGCCGCTCACATAGGTGTTCTGTGCTGACACCAGGTAGCGCACCAGCTTGGCGATGTCGCTCGGCTCGCAGATGCGGCCGAAACCCATCTCGGCATTCAACTCATGGATATCCTGTTTGACGCCATAGACGGCCTTGGCGAGACGCTCGCCCATCTCGGTAGCGGTCAGGGGCGCGCACACGGTGTTGACGAAGATGCCGTCGCCCTGGACTTCTTTGGCGAGTGTCGCGCTCAAGGCTTCGAGCGCGGCCTTGCCCATATTGTAGGGCGCGCCATTGCCACTCATATGGCGGGTCGCGATGCTCGAGATCATGATGATGTCGCCGCGCGCTTGAGTGCGCATGCCAGGCACCAGCAGATGACTGAGATAGAACGGGCCGAAAGCATGGGTGCGTATCACCCGCTCCATTTCTGCCGGATCGGTGTCGGCCACGCTGCGACCTCGGCTCGCGATGCCGGCATTGTTGATGAGGATACTGACCGTGCCGAGGTCGCGGGCGATGGCTGTGACCGCTACGCGACAGGCCTCCAGATCATCGACCGAGGCGGCATAGGCGCGTGCGCGCCGGCCCAGTGCTTCAATCTTTTTCACGGTCGCCTGGGCAGCGACCTCGTCACGACGATAGAAGATCGCGATGTCGGCGCCGTCTTCCGCCAGTGCGAGCGCAATGGCCGCGCCTATGCCGCGTCCGCCGCCGGTCACGAGTGCGATTCTGCCGTTGAGATTCATGGCTGCTTTCCTGTCGTTATGAAAAGGTCAAGTGCGCGAAGCTGAAGTGATCGAAAGTGATTGTAGCGGGTGACTGCCGCCACGCGTCGACCGCCGCGACGTTGACTCACAGTCGCATCCGCGCGTAAATCGCGTTGGCGATGGGCGCGATGCAGATTCGAAAAGGGACGGCGACGATGACGATGAGTGGGCGGGAATATGACGATGGCATGGCCGCCATCACGACCTGCTTGTTGGACTTCCTGCGTTTTTTCGAACAACTACAACAGGACATCGACTTCACCCAGCCGCGCGCCGCGCAGCAAGCGCTGCGCGAGGTCAGCGACGCCGGGCTAACCGGCCTGCCGGTGCAGCTCGCCGCGCTCATGCCGCCTGCCGCCCTGCAAACGGCCCATCGCCAATTGGGTGCGGCGCTCGAGGTGTGGAGCCGTGCGGTGGCGCGACTATTGGCGGGCAGTGGCCCTGATTTCGGTCTAGCCTTCATCGAGAGTCGTCGCCTGTGGTGCGAAGGCTTGACCCTGGCCTATGGCGTGCGTGCTGAATTCCCGGCCTTGCAGTGCTATTGGTGCAGCGACGATGCGCAATCACGTCTGGCCTACTTCGATACGCCGGTAGCCGACAACACAGTGCCGGTGGGTGTGCAACAGGAAGCGGCCGGCAGCAGCCACGCGGCTTATGCCTTGTATGTCCCCGAGTGCTACACCTCGACGCGCGCCTGGCCGGTGATCGTGTGTCTGCATGGCGCGTATGGTCACGGCCACGAATATCTGTGGACCTGGTTGCGCGTCGCGCGCAGTCAAGGCTGCATCGTGCTCGCACCGAAATCGCGTGGTCCGACCTGGTCGCTGCTAGAGCCCGAGCTCGACATCGAATCGATACGCGCGATGCTGGTATCCCTCGCTGAGCGTTATCACATCGATGCACAACGGATTTATCTGTCGGGCTTGTCGGATGGTGGCAGCTTCACTTTTCTCCTGGGCCTGTCCTGTCCGTCCCTGTTCGCGGGGGTGGCACCGGTAGCAGGCGTTCTGCATCCGATAGCCGATAGATTGTTGCGCGCCAAGCAAGGATTGCAGCTGCCCTTATTCGTCGTGCACGGCGCACGGGACTTCATTTTTGACGTGCGCAGCGTGCGTTCCAATTGCGCGCTGCTCGAAAAACTCGGTTATCCCATCACCTATACCGAACTGCCGGAATGGGGCCATGCCTACACCGACAGCATCAACGAGCGCCTGGTCTGGCCATGGTTCGCCGCGCTCGGCGGCGCGGCCTGAGTCACCACGCGCTCGCTCACACTCTCGACAGCGCCAACACCGCGCCGGCGCCATCGGCGCCGATCAGCAGACGACCATCTTCACGCGCCACCAGATCGGCGAAGGGCAGCAGCGGTCCGGGCATGAGTTCGCCCAGGCCGGGCAGGGTTTTCGGCACGACCCCCGGCGCTGCGCCTACCGGGAGTTGCTCGGCCACTACTTCCCGCTGGCCGTTGGCGGGTGTGTAGCAGTGCAGATTCTTGGCGGCTCTGTCGATGACGAACAGGCTGTCGTTGAGCCAGGCCAGGCCCTGCGGATCGCGCAGTCCACTCATGACGGGCGTCGCCTGGCCGTTAGCGATATGCACCACGCGCCCCGCCGCTGATTCCGATACGAAGCAAGAGCCGTCGGCCATCGCTACCACGCCCACTGGCGCGGCGAGGCCGCGAACAAGTGTCGACAACCTACCTTGCGGAGTAATACGCAGCAGTCGGCCACCACCAGTCTCGCACACCACCACACTGCCATCCGCCATCAGCGCGACGCCGGTCGGTCGCTCGAGTCCGGCAGCGAGAGCGACGGTCTCCTCGCCGCTGCGATAGCGCGATAGCGCGCCGGCACTGGTGGTGAGGTAGGCCGCGCCAGCGGCATCCACCACCACCCCGCGCGCGAAACCCGGAAAGCTGTGATCGACCAGCAGGGCGTGGCGCGCCAACAGCGTGCCGTCACGCTGATACACGGCGAGACTCATGCCATCGGCGACATAAAGCTTGCCATCACCACCGCAGGCGAGACCAAAGGGCCCGAGCAGGCCGGCCGCCACTAAGCTGCGTTCGCGCCCGTCGGCTTCGATCTCGGCCACGCCACCGTCGACGAAATGGGAGACGAACAAACGACCGTCGGGACTGAAGGCGAAGTTGTCGATGCCGGGACGCAGCTTAGCCACTGTGGTGCGCGCGCGGCTTTGCAGATCGATGCGCGTGATATCGCCCGACGCGCCTTCGACGGTATACAGCTCGCCGCGCGGACTGAACTTCACGGCGGTCGGAAAGGCGAGTCCCGTAATGATGCGTTCGGCGCGGCCGCCCGCTGCCGGCACGCGCCAGATCTCGCCATCGACCACCTGCGGAAAATACAGACAATCATCCGGCCCCATCGCCAGCGCATTGGGAAAGTTGAGATGCTCGGCAATCACGCGCGGCGCGCGACCGTCGTTATACAGCTCCAGCACGCGACCATCGGGTCGAAACTCGTCCATGAATATCCGATCACCATGGGTGGTGATGCCATTAGCGACCGGCACATGCTCGGCAATCACGCGCAGGCTGCCATCGGGCAGGCGTGCGCTGACCCGTTCGCTCATGACTTCGGTGATGTACATGACGCCGTGACTGTCGAAGGCGAGATCGTCCGGCGCCACCACCGCAGCGCCGACAGGAATGACGGTGCGCGCCGCGCCGCTGTGGGTATCGAGCGCGCTGACTTGCGAGCCAAAGGCCTGTGCGACATAGAGCTGGCCATCGGGGCCGATCTTCATGCCATTGGCACCAAACAGCGCACTTGGCGCGAGCACGGTCGAGAGTGTCCAGCCCGTGGCAACGCGGGGCGTGGTCGCAGCGACGCTGGGATATCGCGCGGATGAATTCATGATGACCTCGCGTTGTGGCTGACAAAAAATGGCTTTGCGTGATGCAGCCTAGTGCAGTCGGCGTGCCTCGACCAGACAAGGAATGGAACCACCGATAGCGCTACGACGCACTTCCTTGGGCGGGTGTAAGCCTGCGGCCTTAGCCCCTATGCTTGAGAGCTATGTTGTCATTGAAATTATTGTCATGAGTCGTTGGCGCCCGCCGAGTGAACCGACCACACCCTACATCACCGCGCGCGGCTTTCGAGCGCTTGAAGCGGAGGCCAGGACCTTGTGGTCGCGCCGTCGAGAAGTGGTGGTGCATCTTGCCGCTGCGGCTGCCGAGGGCGATCGTTCCGAGAACGCCGAGTACATCTATCGCAAGAAGGAATTGCGTGAGATAGACCGCCGGCTCGGTTATCTACAACGGCGCATGCCGACGCTGACCGTGGTGCGCAGCGTGCCGGACGATCAATCGAAGGTGTTCTTCGGCGCGCTGGTCGAACTTGAGGACGAACGCGGCGACCTGCGGCGCTTGCGCATCGTCGGTGGCGACGAAGTCGACGCCGGGCGCGGCGAGATCAGTATCGATGCGCCGGTGGCCCGCGCGCTGTTGGGGCGTGCGCTGGACGACGAGGTCGCGCTGGGTGGTGACCCAGCGACGCGCGAACGTTGCGTGATCGTCGACATCCGCTACCCTGACCCGGAGATCTGAACGCGCTAGGTAGGTACGAATGAATTCGCATCTACCGGGCAGTGGGGGAAAGGCAATCCGCCCTGCTTCCCACCACCGCTCCCGCGTAGAATCCCCTCACCGTCATCCACGCCAGGATTGCCCATGCCACTGTTCAACCGCATTGAATCCCATGCTTCACAGGACAGGCTGGAGCGCCTGATCGATGAAAGGCTGGCGGCGGGGGCCAATACTCAGGCCATCGA
>JAYWAC010000335.1:0-21590 GCA_043782755.1 Pseudomonadota bacterium
TGGCGAAGGTAATCCACGCCGACGACACCGGCTTTGAACATGGGCTTGCCGAGAACGTCGCGGCGCAGGTGCTGGCAATTGCCTCCAGTTACAGCCACATTCTGTTTGCGGCAACTGCGTCGGGCAAAAACATCGCGCCCCGCGTCGCTGCCAAACTGGATGTGGGACAGATATCCGACATTACGAAAATCGACAGCGTCGACACGTTCGAGCGTCCGATTTACGCCGGCAACGCGATTGCCACGGTGCAGAGCCTGGACGCCATCAAGGTGCTGACGGTGCGTACCACCGGTTTCGATCCCGCTGCCGCGACTGGCGGCTCGGCCACGGTGGAGGTACTGGCCGCGGTTGGCGCCAGTGCCCTGGCTATTTTTGTCGGTAGCGAAATCGCCCGTAACGACCGGCCTGAATTGACCGCCGCGAAGATCGTGGTCAGTGGCGGCCGCGCATTGGGCAGCGCCGAGAAGTTTGCCGAGGTGATGACGCCGCTGGCCGACAAACTCGGGGCGGCCATGGGTGCGTCGCGTGCGGCGGTCGATGCGGGTTACGTACCGAACGACTACCAGGTCGGCCAGACCGGCAAGGTCGTCGCGCCGACTTTGTATATCGCCATCGGTATCTCGGGTGCTATTCAGCATCTGGCCGGCATGAAAGACAGCAAGGTCATCGTCTGCATCAACAAGGATGAAGAAGCGCCGATCTTCGGCGTCGCCGATTACGGCCTGGTCGGCGACCTGTTCAAGGAAGTGCCGGCCATGACGGCGGCGCTCGACAACAAGTAAGCGATGACGCATCGATAACGACAAGGCTGGCCGCTAGCGGGTGGCACGCGCCTGCCGGCGCTAGAATCGGACTCAAAATTAAGCGAGCGCAGTCAGTTTGCGTGTCGCCGGCGCGCAGGAACCGGAGCATATGCGGGAATATGTGAGGATTCCGAGCACCGCCGACGCGCAAAATGGCAAGCGCAGCAAATTTGATTCCGGTTCTAGCACAATCAAACAGAACAAGGCCGGCGCGCGCATTGCGTGAACGGCCAAGGGAGAGGTGCCGTGGAACGCGAAGCGATGGAATTCGACGTCGTGATCGTCGGCGGCGGGCCGTCGGGCCTGTCGGCGGCGATACGCCTGCGTCAACTTGCCATCCAGCATGGCGAAGAACTCACGGTCTGTGTGCTCGAAAAAGGTTCCGAGGTCGGCGCCCACATCATGTCCGGCGCGGTCATTGAACCGCGTGCGTTGAACGAACTGATCCCTGACTGGCAGGCCAAGGGCGCACCGCTCAACACACCGGCCGCTGAAGACCGCTTCCTGTTCCTGACCGAGAGCCGTGCCTACAAGCTGCCGACGCCGCCGCAGATGCACAATCACGGCAACTACATCGTCAGCCTCGGTAATGTGTGCCGCTGGTTGGCGGAGCAGGCCGCCGCACTCGAAGTCGAAATCTATCCGGGCTTCGCTGCTTCGGAAGTGCTGTATCACGAAGACGGTTCAGTGAAGGGTGTGGCTACCGGTGACATGGGCCGCACCCATGATGGCGAGGAAGGCCCGAACTTCGCGCCTGGTATGGAACTCCATGCGCGCCAGACCTTGTTCGGCGAAGGCTGCCGCGGTTCGCTGACCAAGACGCTCTTCCAGCGTTTCAATCTGCGCGACGGTGTCGACCCGCAAGTGTTCGGTCTCGGCATCAAGGAATTGTGGGAGGTAGATCCCAGTCAGCATCGTCGTGGTTCCATCACTCACACCACCGGTTGGCCGATGGACATGAAGACCTATGGCGGCTCGTGGACTTATCACCTCGAAGACAACCTTGTGTCGGTCGGCTTCGTGATCGGTCTCGATTATCAGAATCCCTATCTGTCGCCGTTCGAGGAGATGCAGCGCTTTAAGACCCATCCTGAGATCCGCAAACAGTTCGAGGGCGGTCGGCGTCTGTCCTATGGGGCGCGCGCGATCAGCGCGGGGGGTTTCCAGTCCATCCCCAAGCTGAGCTTTCCCGGCGGCTTATTGATGGGAGACTGCGCGGGTTTCCTCAACGTGCCGAAGATCAAAGGCACCCACACCGCCATGAAGTCGGGCATGACCGCCGCCGAAGCGGTGTTCGATGCCTTGCAGGGTGGCCAGTCCCAGGGTCAGGAAGTGCAGTCCTATGCCGAGCGTCTGTCCAAGACTTGGATATGGGACGAACTGTACCGCGTGCGTAACATCAAGCCGTCGTTCCATTGGGGCTTGCCGGCGGCGATGGCTTATTCCGCCATCGACACCTATTTGTTCCGTGGCAAGGCGCCGTGGACCTTGCGTCATCAGCCCGATCATCTGCAGTTGAAGCCGGCGGCGGAATGCCAGCCGATCAACTATCCGAAGCCCGATGGCGTGCTGACTTTCGACCGGCTGTCTTCGGTGTTCCTGTCGAACACCAATCACGAGGAAGACCAGCCCTGTCATCTGACTTTGCGTGATGCCAACGTGCCGGTGACGGTGAACCTCGCGCGCTACGCTGGCCCCGAACAGCGTTACTGCCCGGCCGGGGTGTATGAGTTCGTGCAGGAAGGCGGCGAATCGCGCCTGCAGATCAATGCGCAGAACTGTGTGCATTGTAAAACCTGTGACATCAAAGACCCGTCGCAGAATATCAACTGGGTCACGCCCGAAGGCGGCGGCGGCCCCAACTATCCCAATATGTGAGCTTCGTAGTCATGCCCAAGGTAACCTACCGTCAGCAGGACGGCGCCGAACAAACCATCGATGTGCCCGTTGGCTGGAGCCTCATGGAAGCGGCGATACAGAACAACATCGCCGGCATCATCGCCGAGTGTGGTGGCGGTTGCGCCTGCGCGACCTGCCACGTGTACGTTGTCGACACGGCCAGGCTGCCGCTCATCGCCGACATGGAAGGCGACATGCTCGAATGTACCGCCGCCGAGCGTCAGCCCAATTCGCGACTGTCCTGTCAGATCAAGATGTCGGCTGACATGGATGGTCTGGTGGTGCTGATCCCCGCGCGTCAGACCTGAGCATTGTGACTGGCAAAGCGCCCATCGTCGTGATCGGCGCTGGCCAGGCCGGCCAGCAGATCTGCGATTCGTTGCGGCGCGGCGGCTACGAAGGCCATCTCATGTTGATCGGCGACGAAGCTTCGCTGCCCTATCAGCGTCCGCCGCTGTCGAAGAAATTTCTTACCGGCACACTGGCGGCAGACCGCCTATTGCTGCGCCCCGCCAGCTATTACGAACAATTGAAAATCGATGTTCACCTGAATACACGGGTCGTGAGTATCGACCGCGCCGAGTGCCGATTGCGTCTCGACAGTGGTGAGTCTGTCGCTTACAGCGGACTTGCGCTCGCGACCGGCACGCGTATCCGTGCAGTCAACGTCGCCGGTGCGGAACAGGCCAACATCCACTACGTGCGCGGCCTCGCCGATGGTGAACGGCTGGCTGCGGCACTCGCCAATGCGCGCCGCGTGGCGGTCATCGGGGGTGGCTTCATCGGGCTCGAAGTCGCGGCGATTGCGCGCGAGCAAGGCCGTGACGTGGTGTTGATTGAGGCGCTGGACCGACTCATGGCAAGGGCCGTGGCGCCGCAGGTCTCGGCCTTCTATGCGGATCTCCATCGCGGTTATGGTGTCGACGTGCTGTTGAATACCGGTGTCAGCGCGATCCACAACGAGGGCGGCGAACACACGCTCGTGACCAGCAGCGCTGCCGAGTACACGGTTGATCTGATCGTGGCCGGCATTGGCGTAGTACCGAACAGCGAGCTGGCTGAGCAGGCCGGCCTCGAATGTCGCAATGGCATTGTGGTCGACGATTGCGCACGCACCCACGACCCCTTGATCGTCGCGGCCGGTGATTGCACTTGGCATATGAATGGCTTTCTGCACCGCGAGATTCGTCTGGAGTCGGTGCAGAACGCCGTCGACCAGGCTAAGGCCGCCGCCGCCACGCTGCTCGGTCAGCCGGCGGTGTATTGCCAGGTGCCGTGGTTCTGGTCCGATCAATACGACGTCAAATTGCAGATTGCCGGCATCGGCATGCCGCACGACCAAGCCGTGGTGCGCGGTGATCCAGCGGACAAGGCCTTCTCGGTGTTTTATTTCCGCGACGGCGCACTGGTCGGCGTCGATTCAATGAACAAGCCCGCCGAACACATGGCGGCGCGTAAGCTGCTGAGCCAGGGCATACCGTTCCGTGCCGCGCAGGCTGGCGACAGCAGTATCGACCTCATGCAGGTGGCGCGCGGCGGCTGAGTGAGCACGGTCACATACCAACAATTCGAAACGAGTAGAGAAGAAGGGGAGATTACAGGCGATGCCTAAGATTATTTACGTCGACATCAACGGTGCGCGGCACGAGTGCAAGGTCGCCAACGGCGTATCGGTGATGGAGGGCGCGATTCAAAACGGCATAGCGGGCATTCTCGCCATCTGTGGCGGCAGCTGCGCATGCAGCACCTGCCATACTTATGTTGATCCGGCCTGGGCCGCGCGCGTTGGCGCACCCAGTGATATCGAAGAATCGACCCTTGAGCTGGCCTATGATCGCAAGCCGAACAGCCGCCTGTCTTGTCAGATCGAAGTCAGCGATGCGCTTGACGGTCTGGTGGTGCACGTCGCGCAGAACGACGGCTGAGTCGCGCGCGATGCGCGCCAACGGCACGGCGAACAGAGCGTATCGCGCGGCGCGCGCTTGAGATCATGCGCGAGCTGCACGACTTCCACCGTTCCAGTTCCGCGCACCGGGTGCGCATCGCGCTGGCCTTGAAGGGCCTGGACTACCAAGCCGTGCCGGTCGCCCTGCAGGACGGCGAGCATCTCGAAGCAGAGTATCGCAGCGTCAACCCGCAGGGACTGGTACCCGTTTACGGCGACGCGCAAATCCTGCTCAGCCAGTCGCTGGCGATCATCGAATATCTGGACGAAACCCATCCTAGCCCGCCGCTGTTGCCGAGCACGCCGCTGGAGCGCGCCCGTGCGCGCCAATTCGCGCTGCTGGTGGCGGCCGACATGCAGCCGCTGACAGCCTTGCGCGTGATGAGCTATCTGCGCGATGAATGTCGCATGGACGTCGCCGCGCGGCGACGCTGGTTCCATCACTGGCTGCTGGAAGGGCTGGATGCGCTTGAGTTGTGGCTGACGGCAGCCGAGCGTGCCACGCGCTTCTGTGTCAGCAACGAGCCCAGCATCGCCGACGTGTGCCTGGTGCCGCAACTCGAAGTGGCGCGGCGCAGCGGTATCGATGTTGAAGAGTTTCCGCGTCTGGCCAAGGTCGAAGTCCAATGCCTGGCCTTGCCGGCCTTTCAGCAGGCGCGCGCAGCGGCGGACTTGCCGTCGACATGAAGCATCGCGCCACCGGCGCACGAAGAGGATCTCGCGATGATGAACGATCGTATCGAGTACCGTTGGCTGGCGGCCTTCCGTCAGGTCTTTGAACTGTGCAAAGTGCAGGCGGGTGAACAGGTCGCCTTGCTGGCCGAGACCCAATCGCGCGACCTGAACATCGAACTCGCGCGTCTCGCCCTTGAACAACTCGGCACCCGGCCGGTGACGGTTACGGTGCCGACGCCAGCGCAGACCGCGCCCGTACCCGTACGCTCTACCGGCGCCAGCCAGGCGCTCACGGGTCAGAGCGCGGCGCTCGCTGCGCTCAAGGCCAGCACCTTGGTGGTGGATCTGACCGTCGAAGGTCTGCTGCATGCGCCGCAGTTGCCGGACATCCTTGCTGCGGGTGCGCGGGTATTGATGGTGTCCAACGAACATCCCGAAGCGCTTGAACGTCTGGTGCCGCAGCCTGAAGACGAAGCCGTGGCGCGCGCCGCCATCAAGGCATGTCGGGTCGCTAGCACGATGCACGTGAGTTCTGCCGCGGGTACCGATCTGCGCATCGATCTGACCGATGCGCGCACTGGCGGCGTATGGGGTTGGGCCGACAAGCCCGGCATGTTGTCCCATTGGCCGGGTGGCATCGTCGTCAATTTTCCCAAGCCGGGGGCGGTGCACGGCCGCCTGGTGATGGATGCCGGTGACATCAACCTGACCTTCAAGCGCTATCTGACCAGCCCAGTCGAACTCGTCATCGAGAACGACTTCGTCACCGCCATCAAGGGCACCGGCACCGATGCCGAACTCATGCGCCGTTATCTCGCCGCCTGGGGCAACCGCGAAGCCTATGGCGTCAGCCATGTCGGCTGGGGCTTGAATGAGCGTGCGCGCTACGAGGCGCTGGCGATGTACGACCAGCGCGATACCAATGGCACGGAGTTGCGTGCCTATGCCGGCAACTTTCTCTATTCAACCGGTGCAAATGAAGTGGCCGGGCGTTTCACCGAAGGCCATTTCGATCTGCCGGTGCGCAATTGCACCGTGACCCTCGACGGTCGCGTGGTGGTTGAGGCCGGTCAATTGGTCAAGGCGTAACAGGCGGCGTAGCGCAATGATGGAAGACCCTTCGATCTTCGACCCGGAAGCTTTCCGCCTGACGGTGCAGGAAGCCGAACTTACCACGCTTGCGCGGCGCCTCGGTCAGAACAAGTTTGCGGCGCGGGCCGCGACTTTCGATCGCGAAGCACGTTTCCCGACCGAGAATTACCAGGATTTACGTGAGGCCGGCCTGCTGGGTATCTGCGTGCCGCGTGAGCACGGCGGCTTCGGTGCCGACTATCGTGCCTATGCGCTGGCGGCGGCGGAAATCGGCCGCTACTGCGGTGCCACTGCGCTGACCTGGAATATGCATGTGTGCTCCTGCCTGTGGAGTGGGCCCTTGGCTGACGGTATGGCGATGAGTGCGGAGGAACGTCGCGAGCACGAGCGGCGACGCACTCTGCATTACGCGCGCATCATCGGCGCAGGCGCGGTCTACGCGCAGCCTTTTTCCGAAGGCGGCTCGGCCGCCGCCGGTGCGGTGCCCTTCGCCACCACCGCGCGTCGCGATGGCAAGGGTTGGCGTCTCACCGGGCGCAAGATTTTCGCGTCCTTGTCGGGCAGCGCCGATTACTACGGCATCCTCTGCACCGAAGCGCAGGGCGATGCGGCACTGTCACGCCGTAACACTCTGTACGTCGCGGTGCCCGCAACGTCTGCGGGTCTCACGGTCACGGGCGAATGGGATCCTCTCGGAATGCGCGGTACGGTCTCGCGCACGCTGTTACTCGACGATGTCTACGTCGATGCCGACGAGGCTTTGATGCCCGCCGGCGTCTACTACCAGGCGGCGATCCGCATGCCACACATGTTCATGACCTTGACGCCGACCTATATCGGCATCGCCCAGGCGGCCTACGATTTCACGGTGCGCTATCTGCGCGGCGAGGTCGCGGGCCAGGGCGGTGACAAACGACGCGGCTCTTCGTCTAAGCAGCACAATGTCGCCGAGATGCAGATCCGTCTCGAACAGACCAAGAGCCTGTGGTTTCAGGCGGTGTCGGAAGCGCGCATCGATCCCACGCGTGAACAAGTGATGCGCGCCTATGCGGCGCAGTACAGCGCGATGGAAAACGCCAACGAACTGTGCCGGCTCGCGATCCGCACCTGCGGCGGCCAGTCGATGCTGAAGTCCTTGCCACTGGAACGACTCTATCGTGACAGCCGCTGTGGCTCGCTCATGCTGCCGTGGAGCGCCGATCTGTGCATGGAGCGCATCGGACACGACGCGCTCTATCTGCCGGGCGAAAGCGACTAATGCTGCCGTTTGCCGAGTGGCTGGACGCGCACGCGGCGCGCACGCCCGATAAGGCGGCACTGATTTTCGAAGACGATACATTCAGCTACGCCGACATGGCGGCGCGCGCAGCGCGGCTCGCGGCCTGGCTGCAGAACGAACGTGGACTCGCGCCCGGTGCGCGGGTCGCGTGGCTGGGTTTCAACACGCCCGACATGCTCGCGATGTTGTTCGCCTGCGCGCGTACCGGCCTGGTGTTGCTGCCGCTCAACTGGCGTTTGTCCGACGAAGAGCTGGCCGCGATTGTGGCCGATGCGGGCGCCGCGCTGGCGGTCGTCGACCGCTCCTGTGCAGAGCGGGCGCAGGCCTTGGCGGGTGTGCCGCTGGTGTATGCGCGTGAGCGACGCCAAGCCTTGTCGCGCTTGCCCGACGAGGCAAGTGCCGCAGGGCTGGCGGCCGGTTCCTTTGCCCTGCCTGAGCGTGGTGTGTTGTTGATCTATACCTCGGGCACCACCGGGCGTGCCAAGGGCGCGCTGCTGACCCAGGACGCGCTGTGCTTCAACGCGCGCAACGCCCAGCACATGCACGCCATGCAGGCCGAGGATCGGGTGTTGACGGTGCTGCCGATGTTTCACGTCGGCGGGCTCAACATCCAGACCTTACCGGCCTTGGCATGCGGCGCGACGGTGATAGTTGAGCCGCGTTTTGATCCGAGCCGCACACTTGCAGCGATAGCGCAGCTGCGCCCGACCTTGATGGTACAGGTGCCCGCGACGATTGCCGCGCTGCTCGCCCATCCAGACTGGTCGGCGACCGATATCTCAAGTCTGCGTGCCTGTGCGACGGGCTCGACCGATGTGCCCATGCCGCTCATCGAGGCCTTGCATGCGCGTGGTCTAGCGGTCATTCAAGTTTACGGCGCGACCGAGACCGGACCGGTAGCCATCTATCAATGTATCGAGCATGCCTATAGTCACGCCGGCTCCATTGGTCAGACCGGTTTGCATACCGAGATCCGACTGGTCGATGAAGCAGGGCAGGAGGTGGCCAACGGCCAGCCCGGTGAAATTCTGGTGCGTGGTCGCCATGTCGCGCGAGGCTATTGGGATCATATGGCGCGCGAGGCCGTGCCCTTCGTCGATGGCTGGTTCGTGAGCGGCGATGTCGCGGAGCGCGACGCAGACGGCTTCTTCTGGTTCAAGGATCGCCGCAAGCACGTGATCATTTCCGGTGGCGAGAATATTTATCCCGCCGAGCTTGAGCGTGTGCTGGCGGTCAGTGGGCTGTTGCGCGAAGCGGCCGTCGCCGGGCGTGCCGATCCCCATTGGGGCGAGGTGCCGGTGGTGGTTGCGGTGCGCGCCAGCGCCGAGACCGAGAGCGAAGACGTGCTGCGACTCTTCGACGGACACATCGCCCGTTACAAGCAACCGAAGGATGTGGTGTTCGTCGATGCCCTGCCGCGCAACGCGATGGGCAAGGTCGAAGTGCAGCGTTTGCGCGAACTGGTGCGACAGTGAAGGCCCGGTGGCGCGACGCGCCACCGGCAAGCTCAGACTAACTTAGTACCTGTATCGAATCGTGCCACCCACCCAGCGCGGCAGACCGTAGTACTGTTCGGTCATGCCGAGCACCGAACCCAGATCGAAGGTCTGCACCAGATAGTGCACGTCGGCGATGTTGTTGACGAACAGCGCAGCCTCCCACTTCTCGTCCAACGTGGTGTAGCTGAACCGCGCATCGCCAATGACGTAGCCATGCTCGGTGCTGGCCTCGGCCCTGGTCAGGCTGAAGTAGTGTTTGGAGCGATAGCGGAAATCCGCCTGCCAGGCCAGTTTGCCGTCCATATAGGGCCAGGCGTAGCGCAGCAGACCATTGAGATTCCACTTCGGCGACTGTACCGGCTTGGTGTCGGCCGCGCCCAGCGGGCCGGGACCGTCAAGGTCGACCGCCTTGACGGTGACGTTGAGGTAGGCGGCGCCGAGCAGCAGGTCTAAGTCATCGAGCGGCGACGCCTGGAACTCCACTTCAAAGCCATGGCTCTTGGCGTCGGCATTGGTGATGAAGGTCGTGAGCCCCACGATCTGAAAGGCCTGGTAGTCGTGGTAGTTATAGTAGAAAGCCGAGGTATTCAGGCGTGCCTTGCCACCGAACAGCTCGATCTTGTAGCCGACTTCATAGGCGTCGAGCTTTTCCGGCTTGAACTTCATATTGGTGTCGGTCAGCGGGATCAGGCCGCCTTTCGGGCCGAAGGAACCGAAGTAGTCGGTGACATCGAGGGGTGCGTTGAAGCCGCCGCCCTTTACGCCACGGTTCCAGCCGGCATAGGCCAGCGAATTGTCGGTGGGTTTGAAGTTCAACTGTGCCTTGGCCGACCACAGGCTCTTGTCGACTTCGCCGTCATAGGTGCCGAGGTTGGCGATGATGTGCTGGTTGCCGTTGCGCTCGCGCGTGCCCGGTTGGAAATCCACCAGGTTGGTCTCGTAGTGATGCCCCTTGTTCTCGTCGATGTAGCGGAAGCCGACGATACCGGTCCAGCGCTCGGCGAAGTCGTATTCGGTCTGCCCGAACAGCGACCAGCTGTTGGTCTCGGTGCGATAGGGGTTGTCGATACCAAGCGGCGTGCCATCGCCTTCGAAGACAGTGCCAAAGGCGCCGTTAGGCGCGTCGATCAGCGGGCCGGTGAAACCGAGACCGCCGAGGATACTGTGGTTGCCGGGTTTGTTCTTGTCCCAGATACCGCTCATGAGCGGCTCTTCGGCGCCGTTGGCGTCTTTGACCTTGATGCGCAGGTAATAGAAACCGGCGACCCAGCGCACTTTGTCCATGTCGCCGTTCAGACGCAGCTCCTGCGAGAACTGATCGGCGTCGGTGGCGAGGAAGAAGTTGAAGTCTTCGAAAGGCGAGGCATCGGAGTCTTCGAGGTAATCGCGTTTGACTTCGCTGTAATCGGTAATCGAGGTCAGTTTGACGTTATCGCGGAAATTCCATTTGAAATTGCCCGACACGCCAAAGGTGTGCATGTCCTGAAAGCCGAAGCGGTTGTAGTCGCCGGCGAACTGATTTTTATCGCCGTCGCGGTAGCCGTTGAAATTGGTCAGGCCTGGCGTATAAAAACCATTGCCTTTGGCATCGGCGCGGGTCGAGACGTTTTCCCAGAAACCGGTACGCACCTGCTGTAGCGAGCCACGCACGTTGAGCAGGAATTCCGTATCCTCGGTCGGCAGGAACAGCTATTGACCGCGACCGGCGTAGTCATTGTTGTTGCCGATGTCGTCACCCAGCAGGCGGTTTTTGACGTAGCCGTCATCGTGATTGGTGGCGAGCGCGACGCGTGCGCGCACCTTGTCGGTCAGCGGGCCACCAAAGGCGCCCTGGAATTTGGCTTCACCGTAATAGCCGCCGGTCGCTTCGGCATAGCCGTCGAATTCATCGGTCGGCTTCTTGGAGATGTAGTGGGCGAGACCGCCGGTGGCGTTGCGACCATAGAGCGTGCCCTGCGGGCCGCGCAGGATCTCGACGCGATCGAGATCGAAAAGCTGGAAGCCGGCGCTCGACATCTGACTGAGATAAACGTCGTCGACGTAGATCGAGACCGGGCTTTCCTGATTGGTGACGAAGTCGTTCTGTGCTACGCCGCGAATGCCTAACGCAAAGTTTGACGGGCCGTTAGGTTGGATGGTGCTGACGCCAGGCGCGAGACCGGTCACTTCCTGGGCACTGCTGTAACCGAGTTGCTCGATCTGCTTGCCAGTATAGGCCGACACCGAGATGCCGACGTCCTGTACGCTCTGTTCGCGCTTCTGCGCGGTGACGGTGACTTCTTCGAGCACTTCGGCGTGGGACCCTGCGGCGCTCAAAGACGCAATGGCTGCGGCGAGCGCGGCCCGTTGGAAAGTGACCATGATGATTAACCCCTATTGCAAAAGCTTGGTCTCGTTCGGTTAGCTGCCCAGGCCAACCGCTGGTAAGCACGCCTGCCCCGTGCTTACGCTTATCTAACGGGAGTATAACAACGCCCCTATGGAGGGTCGATATAGCGATGTATTGGATACTTATGAATAAAAACTTAAGAACACACGCATGGGTCGCGCACGAGTTCGACGACGTCGTCTGCCGGCGCGGGTCGGCACCGACGAGGCCATGGCGGTGACCCGACCCGCTGCGCGACCGCACTCACTGTATTTCGATTATCCGCATTTCGATTTTGTCCGTCCGCCAGAGATGGAGGGCGCGACCTCGCGCCACGCGGTGGTGGTGGTCGGTGCCGGACCGGTAGGTGTGACGGCGGCGCTGGAACTTGCGCGCCACGGTGTGCGGGTGGTGGTGCTCGACGATAAGGCCACACTCAATGACGGCAGCCGCGCTATCTGCATCGCGCGCCACAGTCTGGAAGGCTTGCAACAGCTCGGCGTGGCGGAGCGCTTCATGAGCAAGGCGCTGGCCTGGACCCACGGCACTTCCTATTTTCGCGGGCAGCCGGTATTCCGCCTCGAGATGCCCCATTCGGCCGACGAGCGCTTTCATCCGATGGTCAATCTCCAGCAGCAGTACATCGAGCAATTCCTGATCGAGCGTGCGCAGGACGCGCCGCTGATCGAATTCCGCTGGCAGACACGCGTGCTGCACGGAAGGGCGGATGACGCGGGTGTCACCCTGCAGGTCGCGACGCCACAGGGTGAGTACAGCTTGCATGCCGACTACCTGCTGGCCGCCGACGGCGCGCGCAGCGTCATGCGTCAGTCGCTGGGTTTGAAGCTTGCGGGCGCGGCCCATGAAGGGCGCTATGTGATCGTCGATGTGAAGATGCGTTCCGACTATCCGACCGAGCGCCGTGCCTTTTTCGATAGTCCCGGCCATGCCGGTGCGACCATCCTCGTGCATCGGCAGCCCGACGATATCTGGCGTATCGACTACCAGCTCGATGAAGGCGAAGACGAGCGCGAGGCGCTGGCCGAGCCCACCATTCGCGCGCGGGTCGCGGCCATCATCGCCATGCTCGGTGAGACGGCACCTTGGGAGCTCGAATGGTGGAGTGTGTACAAGGCATATACCTTGTGTCTCGACGACTATCGCCACGGACGGGTGATGTTCTGCGGCGACGCCGCGCACCTGGTGCCGATCTTCGGCGTGCGTGGACTCAATTCGGGTTTTGCCGATGCGCTCAATATCGGCTGGAAGCTGGCCTATGTGGTGCGTGGTCTGGCGCCCGCCCAGTTGCTTGACAGCTATAGCCCGGAACGTCGTGGCGCGACGCTCGACATCTTTACTCAAGCTACCAAGAGCACGCGCTTCATGTCGCCGCCGAGTCGCGGCTATCGCCTGCTGCGCGATGCCACCTTGGCGCTGTCGCGCGTGCACGAGTTCGCGCGCCGCCTGCTCGACCCGCGCCAGTCCCAGCCCTATACCTATGCCGGCAGTCCGCTCTCAAGTCGCGATGACGAGGGCTTCACGGCCGGCCCATTGGTCGGCGCGCCTTTGCAGAATCGTCTTTGCTTGGATGGCTCATATCTGCTCGATCATCTCGGGCCGGGCTTCACGGTGCTGTTTTTCAGTGGTGACGGTGAGGTGCCTGCAGCTTTGAACGACATCTGCCGAGAACTCGGCGTCGGCGACGATGCGGCGCGTCTGCTGGTGGTCTCACCACGCGCTATCGCCGGCCAACAGGTGTTGCTCGATATCGATGGTCGTCTGTCGGCTGTACATGGGGCCGCGCCCGGTAGCTGCTATTTAGTGCGGCCCGACCGGCATGTCTGTGCGCGCTGGCGGCAGTGGGATGGTGCGCATCTGCGTGCCGCTTTCGAGCGGGCGCTTAAGAGGGCGAGTGATGTCTGAACAAATTCTGTCGGCCGCCGACTTCGAGGAGGCCTATGAGCAACTCGCAGCCGCTATCGATCGCGTCGGGCGCGCACAGGAAAGTGATTTCCTTGTACGCCTCGCGTTGTTGTTGATGCAGGCCTCGCCCGACGGCGCAGCGATTACCGCCACCATTGCCGCTGCTGAGGCGGCCATGCACTGAGTCGGCGCGCGCGGCCCGCTATACTGCGGGCAAGGCGATGGCGGACCATGCGCGCCGCTTGAATTTAAGACATCGATCGCAGTTCGCCCGGTGCGCCGGCGGCCGCGCTCGCCAGTTCCCGGGAGTATCGACGTGAACGCAATCAAAGCCACTGATGTGATCCAAAGCGTGGCCGACGCGCTGCAATACATCTCCTACTATCACCCACCGGATTTTATCAAGAGCGTGGCGCGTGCCTATGAACTCGAAGAGTCGCGCGCGGCGAAGGACGCGATGGCGCAGATCCTGATCAACTCGCGCATGTGTGCCGAGGGCCATCGTCCGCTGTGCCAGGACACCGGCATCGTCAACGTGTTCTGCAAGGTCGGCATGCAGGTGCGCTGGGCCGACGACATGGCGCTGGAAGACATGATCAACGAAGGCGTACGCCGCGCCTACAACCATCCGGACAACAAGCTGCGTGCTTCGGTGTTGTCGGACCCCGCCGGTGCGCGCAAGAACACCAAGGACAACACGCCGGCCGTCATCCACGTGCAGCTGGTGCCCGGCCATGAAGTCGATATCACGGTCGCGGCCAAGGGCGGCGGTTCGGAGAACAAATCCAAGTTCGTGATGCTCAATCCCTCCGACAGCATCGTCGACTGGGTGTTGAAAACAGTGCCGACCATGGGTGCCGGCTGGTGTCCGCCGGGCATGCTCGGTATCGGCATTGGAGGCACGGCGGAGAAAGCCATGCTTCTCGCGAAAGAGTCCTTGATGGACGACATCGACATGCAGGAACTGATCGCGCGCGGTCCGAGTAACAAGCTCGAAGAGCTGCGCGTCGAACTCTACGAAAAGGTCAATGCGCTCGGTATCGGGGCGCAGGGTCTCGGCGGTCTGACCACCGTACTCGACGTCAAGATCAAGGATTACCCAACCCACGCGGCTTCCTTGCCGGTGGCGATGATTCCGAACTGCGCGGCGACGCGCCACGTGCATTTCACACTCGATGGTGCGGGCGTGGCGCAATTGCCGGTGCCCAAGCTTGAGGATTGGCCGAAGATCACCTGGTCGGTGGGCAATGCACGGCGCGTCAATCTCGATACCGTCACGGCGGAGGAAATCCAAACCTGGCAACCGGGTGAGACCGTATTGTTGTCGGGCGCGATGTTGACCGGGCGCGACGCTGCGCACAAACGCATCGAAGAGATCTTCGCGCGCGGCGAAGCGCTGCCGGCGAGTGTCGATTTCAAGGGACGCTTCATCTACTACGTCGGGCCGGTAGATCCGGTGCGCGACGAAGTGGTGGGGCCTGCCGGTCCGACCACCGCCACTCGCATGGACAAGTTCACCGAGATGATGCTGGCCAAGACCGGTCTGCTCGGCATGATCGGCAAGTCCGAGCGTGGTCCGGTCGCCATCGACGCTATCAAGCGTCACAAGGCGGTCTATCTGATGGCGGTCGGCGGCGCGGCCTATTTGGTCTCGAAGGCCATCCGCCAGGCGCGCGTGGTGGCGTTTGAAGATCTCGGTATGGAAGCCATCCACGAGTTCGTGGTGGAAGACATGCCGGTGACGGTCGCGGTCGACAGTCGTGGTGTGTCAGTGCATGACACCGGCCCGCGCGAATGGCAGGCCCGCATCGGCAAGATTCCGGTCAAGGTCGAGGCCTGAGCCGCGAAGAGACACGCACGACCGAGCGTGGCCGTGCGTGTCGAGGCGGGGAGATCACTTCAGCAGTTGTAAGCCGCACTCCAGCTTGGCGCCGGGCTTGGTCGGGTCGAGATAGTCTTCGTTGTCCGGCACGCCCTGGGCGCTCAGATAGGCCACCAAGGACTGTTCGCTCCAGTCGAACACCGGCGCCACGCGCAAGGTGTTCTGCGCGCCGCGTGATACCACGCCGAGACCGCTGCGGAATTCATTCTGGTCGCGGCGCACACCGGTGAACCATACATCCGGCTTCAGTGCGTTGAAGGCGCGCTCAAAGGGTTCGAGTTTGGTCTCATGCACGAAGCGCGAGAATTGCGGGGTATCGACACCCGGCAGGCCACCGTTAGCGGCACGGCGCGCGACCGTGACATGGGGCGTATAGGCGCGCAGGTTGAGCTTCAGGCGCTCGCGCAGTACTTCGATATAGCGATAGGTGGCCGGCGTGTTGTAGCCGGTGTCGACCCAGATCACGGGGATGTCTGGGCAAGCGCGGGTCACCATGTGGAGCAGGGCGGCAGAGCGCGGACGGAAGTTGGTCGAGATCACCGGGTTGCTCGCTCGGGACAGCGCCCAGGTGATGATCTCGGCGGCGCTCGAGCCTTCGAGATCGGCATTGGCCTCGACGAGATTGGCCGGCAGGGTCAGCGGATTGGTGCTGAAGCTTGCATTGATGAGGCTCATGGGTCGGTCTCCAGCGCGCTATTCGATGGAGCGAATTCTGCCTCAATCGGAATATGAGAAATTAGTTTAATTCCTCATATGAATATAGCTGCCTGCTAGACGGTGCGGGTCATGGTGCGCGGAAGTGGGGAATGACCTCGTCGGCGAACAGCGCCAGATGCTCGTTCATGCGCTCCACCGGATAGCCCGGTGGCACGGTCCAGCTGTAATAGCGCTCGATGCCAGTGGCTTCGACATAGGCGCCGATGAGGTCGACCGCCTCGGTCGGCGTTACGCAATTCAAGATCCCCAGGCGTTTCAGATCAGCCAGGCTTTCGATGGCTGGAAATAGCGCCTGACCGGCGTCTTTCAGCCACTCGTTATAAACCTCGATCTGATATTTCACATGGGGCGCGACGGCGGCGAAGGTGCGGGCCGGATCGCGACTGACGATGAGCCAGAAATGACCGCCGGCCAGGCGCCCGCGTCCGGGTCGACCGAGGCGCTGCCATTCGTCGCGGAAGATGCGCGACTGCTCGACCATCTCGGCGGTGCCGATGTAGCCGTCGGCAAGACGGGCCGCGCGTTTGGCGGCCGCCGGCGCAAAGCCGCCAACCCACAATGGCGGGCGCGGCCGCTGCACCGGCGGTGGCGACAGACGCAGGCCGTGCAGTTGGTAATGCTTACCCTGGAAGTCGACACTCTCGCCTTCCCATAGGCGACGGATGATTTCGAGACCTTCGTCGATGAGGGTCGCGCGATCGCGGGTGTCGCGCCCGAGGCCGGCGAATTCCTGCGGCCGATAGCCGATACCTACGCCGAGTTCAAAGCGGCCACGGGAGAGGATGTCGATGGTCGCGCAATCTTCCGCCACCCGCACGGCGTCGTGCAGCGGCAACAGCAACACACCGGTGCCGATGCGTATGCGTTGTGTGGTGGCGGCGACTGCGGCCGCCAACGGCAGGATCGAGGGTGCGTGGCCGTCGTCGCAGAAATGATGTTCGGTCAGCCATACATCGTGGTAACCGATGGTCTCGGCCCACGCGATTTGACGTAAATGGGCTTCATATAAATCGGCATAATCGGTCTGCCATTGCGCCGGGTTGCGGAACGAATACCACAAGCCGAATTGCACGCCTTCTGCTGCTGCCATCTGCGTCGTACTCCTTAAGCGAGGCTGTGGATTTTAGGTGGTGCTTGGAATGGCGCCAAGCGCGGCACTCAATCGCCCAGGGCCTGGGCGATGCCGGCTTCGTGAAAATAATCGGGTGCGACAGCGAACACTTCGGCGATGCGTGCAGCGGTTAGGACTTCGCGTGGCGTGCCTTCGATGACGCGCCGACCGTCGGCCATCATAAGCAGCCGGTCGCAATGACGCGCGGCAATGTTGAGATCATGCAGCACCACCACCGCGCCACCGCGTTCGCGGGCATGCTTACGCAGGGCGTGCAGAATTTCGAGTTGAAAGCGCGGGTCGAGATTGGCAATGGGTTCGTCAGCGAGTAGCAGACGATGTTCGCCAGCCAGTAGCCGTGCAATGTGTACACGGGCGAGTTCGCCACCGGAGAGTTGATCGCCGCGTCTCTCGGTCAAGGCTTCAAGACCACAGCGCGCGATGGCGGCGCTGATCGCCTGGTGGTCGTGCTCGTGCAAGTTGTCGAGGGAAGCGCCATGGGCGTAACGGCCGAGCGCGACGATCGCGGCCACCGACATCGGCCAGTGCAATACTGCTTGTTGCGGGTGGTAACCGATGGCGCGTGCACGTGTGGTGGCGTTTTGCCGGTGAACGTCCTGGCCATCCAATGTCACCGTGCCGGCTTGCGGACGATCTAAGCCGACCAGCACGCGCAGTAGACTTGACTTGCCCGCGCCATTCGGTCCGATGACGCCCAGCACCTGACCCTCGTTCAAGCTGAGATCGAGTTCATCGAGCAGCGCACATGCGCCGCGCCGGTAGCTTAAGCCTCGCGCGGTCAGCATGCTCATCGATGGGCCGACCGTGATTGCAATACCAGACGCAGGAAGAACGGCGCGCCGATCAGGGCGGTGACGACACCGAGCTTGAGTTCACCGCCGGCGAGTGGCACGCGCGTGCCAAGATCAGCGGCCAGCGTCAGCGCTGCGCCGCCCAGTGCGCTGGGTATCAGTAGCGCACCTGGGCGATGGCCAACCCAGGGTCGTAATACATGGGGCACCACCAATCCGACGAAACCGATCACGCCGCTGATCGATACTGCCGCGCCGACCGCGAGCGCGCTGCCGGCAATGATCTGTGCGCGGGTGCGGCTGAGATTGATGCCCAGACTCGCGGCGGTGTCTTCGCCGAGCGCGAGCACATCGAGCGCACGACGAGTGACAAGCAGTAATGCCCAGCCGACCACCATGAAGGGCAAGGCCAGCAGCACGTGTTCGAAACTGCGGTTGGCGAGCGAGCCCAACAGCCAGAAATAGATTTCATAGGCAGCGAAGGGGTTGGGCGACAGATTGAGTATCAGGGTGGTCAGCGCGCCACTCAGGCTGTTGATGGCGACGCCGGCGAGTATCACCGTGAGGATGTCGGCACCGCGTCCGGCCAGTGCCTGGATGGCGGTGACCGCGAGCAGCGCGCCAAACATGCCACTCGCGGGCAACACCCAGTAGGCGCCCGCCGCGAGTCCGCTGTAGAAAGCGGCAACCGCGCCGAGGGCCGCACCACCAGAGATACCGATGATGCCGGGTTCGGACAAGGGGTTGCGTAACAAGCCTTGTAGCGCCGCACCAGCGCTGCCGAGACTGACACCGACCAGTACCGCGAGCAGTGCGCGCGGCAGTCGGATGTCACGCACGATCAAGGCCAGGGTTGTATCGTCGCCAGGGGCGAGATGCTGAAGAACCTCCAGTGGCGATACCAATAGGGGGCCGACGCAGAGGGAAGCCAGGAACAATAGAACGGTCAGCACCAGCAGCACGATCAAAGGCGTGTGCGTTTGTTTGAGGCCGCGCGATCCTTTCAGCGCCGGCTTATTCATGGTCGCGCCGCGCGTAATAAGGCGATCGCCTCGCGATTGAAGGTGCCCGCGCAGGTCCAAAGATTTTCCGGCACGGTGGCGCGACGGGTAGGCGGTGATTGTCTCGCGAACAATTTGCGCAACGCGGGCTGGTCGAGCTGGGTTTCAGCCAATGAGGGCCGCTGCACCTGGCGCGCGCTGAACACGATCATCTCGGGTTGGGTCAACAGCACTGACTCAAGACTCAGATAGCCGCCATTGTCGAAACCAAGATCGGCGGCGAGATTGTGTAAGCCGGCGTAGCCAAGAATTTCGTGCATGAGTGAGGCTGTGCCAGGCGTATAGCCATTGGGCTGATAGACCAAAGTACGCAGGCTGGGCTGCGGCGGCGTGGTCAAGGCGCTGTCGAGTTGCGCGAGCAATTGTTCGGCACGCGCATCGACACCGAGTTCGTGGGCGAGCCGGCGCAGATTGATGCGATAGTCCTCAAGCCGATTAGCGGAGGGAAAGCTCAAGACCTTGATGCCGAGACGGCGCAAAAGATGGACGGCGAGTGTCTCGGTGTTGTCACCAGTGACGACCAGATCGGGCGCTAGCGCGACAATTTCCTCGACCGCGCCGTGATTGACCTTGAGTGTCGTCGCACGCTGGTAGAAATGGCTTAAGTTGGCGTCGCGTGAGAGGGCGGTCACCGACACGATGTGTGAGTCATCGAGCAGCTCGAACAACAACGAGTCGGTACACAGATTGAGCGAAGCGATACGGTGCGGCGCCGCCGCGACGGCAGCGGCGCCGAATAACAAAACGAAGAGCAGCGCGCGCTTCAGCGCGCCGCGCGACGCCGGCGCACCGCGTCGGCAAGCTCGTGCAGCAGCGGCTCGGTCGTTTCCCATGACATGCAGGCATCGGTGATGCTCTGGCCGTAGACCAGCGGCGTAGCGTTGGTGTGATTCTGCTTGCCTTCCTTGAGGTGGCTTTCAAGCATCACGCCGCAGATCAGCTGCGAACCGCCGGCGACCTGAGCGCAGACTTCACGCGTGACTTCGGGTTGTTTGTGATGATCTTTACGGCTGTTGCCATGACTGCAGTCGATCATGATGCGGTCGCCTAGACCCGCCGCGCGCAAGGCGGCAGCGGCGGTGGCCACCGATACCGCATCGTGATTGGGGCCGGTGTTGGAACCGCGCAAAATCAGATGACAGGTATCATTGCCACGCGTGGTGACGATGGCGGCGATACTCTGCTTGGTGACCGACAGGAAATGATGGGGATGACGCGCAGCGCCGATGGCGTCGACCGCTATTTGCACGCTGCCATCGGTGCCGTTCTTGAAGCCGATGGGCATCGATGAACCGGAGGCCAGTTCGCGATGGATCTGACTCTCGGTGGTCCGTGCGCCGATCGCGCCCCAAGCCATGAGATCGGCAATGAACTGCGGTGTGATGACGTCAAGGAATTCAGAACCCGACGGCATGTCGCGATGGGCGAGCTCAAGCAACAGGCGTCGCGCGGCGCGCAAACCGTTGTTGATGTCGAAGGTACCATCGAGGTGCGGGTCGTTGATCAAACCCTTCCAGCCGATGGTGGTGCGCGGCTTTTCGAAATAGACGCGCATGATGATGCATAGATCATTCGACAGTGCGCGCTTGGCGGCCTGCAGACGATCGGCATATTCGAGCGCGGCTTTGGGATCGTGGATCGAGCAGGGGCCGGTGACCACCAGCAGGCGATCGTCCTCGCCACGCACCACCGCTTCGGCCGCGCGCCGTGCAGCGGCGACGGTGTTGGCAGCTTGCTCGGAGACCGGTAATTCCTCCATCAGAATGGCGGGCGAAATCAACGGTCGATAACCGGCGATACGTTCGTCGTCGGTGCTATGAAACATTGAGCAGCACTCCAGGGGCGCGTCGATTAAGGGCCGGGATGATAAAGCGGCATCGCATGTGATGCCAGCGATGGGCGGCCTCAGCCTAGCGGCAATCGGCTGCCGAAGGTGAAGGCTAGGTAGGCGCCGAGATAACCGAGGCTGCTCATGTAGACCCAGGCGAACAGCGGCCAGCGCCAGGTACCCGTTTCGCGGCGCATGACCGCGATGGTCGACACGCATTGCAGACAAAGCGCGTAGAAGATCAACAGGCCGAACACCATCGGCAAGGTGTAGACCGGTGTGCCGTTGTCATGTTTGGCCGCGCGAATGCGCGCGGTCAGAGTGGCATTGGCGTTGTCTTCGGTGGTGCTGTCGACCGCGTAGATAGTGCCAAGCGCGGCGATCACGACTTCGCGTGCGGGGAAGGATGCAATCACCGCCGCCGTCACTTTCCAATCCCAACCCAAAGGTTCGAACACGGGTGTGACGGTGCGACTCAAGCGCCCGAGATAGCTGTCGGACAATTGCTGGGCGGCGAAGTCGGCGCCGTTGATTCCAGCAGGGGCACTGTCCTCGTGCGGGAATGAGGCCAGCACCCACACCACCAGCGCCACGCAGAAAATAATAGTGCCGGCACGCTTCAGAAAAATGATCGCGCGCGACAGCAGTTTGGACAGCACCGCGCGCGGATTTGGCATGCGATAAGGCGGCATCTCA
>JAYWAC010000336.1:0-3076 GCA_043782755.1 Pseudomonadota bacterium
GCATCGATCAAGTACTCGTCACTGGTCGCCAGTCGGTCGACCAGTCCGAGCGCCTGGGCGCGTGTGCCGAACCAGTATTCGCCGGTAGCGACTCGCTCAAGGTCGAGTTGCGGTCTGTGACGACCGACAAAATCCTTGAACAAGGCATGAGCGTCATCGATTTCGGCCTGAAATTTTTCGCGGCCTGAGTCGGTGTTTTCGCCAAACATAGTCAGGGTGCGTTTGAATTTGCCGGCGGTCACAAGTTCGAAATCGATATCGTGTTTGCGTAGCAGGCGATTGAAATTCGGGATCTGGGCGACGACGCCGATAGAGCCAATGATGGCAAAGGGTGCCGCGATAATCTGGTCAGCAACGCAGGCCATCATATAGCCACCGCTGGCGGCGACTTTGTCGACTGCTACTGTCAGTCGAACGCTGTGGTCCCGCACCCGCTGCAATTGGGACGCGGCCAAGCCATAGCCATGAATGGTCCCGCCACCACTCTCCAGCACGACCATGACTTCGTCGTTGGCATTCGCCACAGAAAGAATGGCCGAAATCTCCTGGCGCAAGGACGTCACGGCTTCCGCGCGTAAGTCACCCGCGAAGTCACAAACGAACAATCGTTTGACGGTTGGCTTTTCACGCTCGGCTTTACGGATCTTCTTGACCTCCTTCAAGCGTTGCTTGAAATCCTTGGGCGGCAATAATCGCGATTCCATATCCAGCTGACGGTTGAGTAGTTTGTCGTTGAGATGCTCGATGGTGAGATCAGGTTGTGTACCTTGACGTCGAACACTCTTCAAAACCAACAACGCGACCACAACGGGCACGAGGCACAATCCTGCGACAGTGATCGCCTTGGCTGCGAACAGCAGGTATTCGATAAAAAAATACATCGGGCTGGTGAACTCCGTGGGAGGTGCGATCGGCTGCAGCGGCAGTGTAGACGTTTGTGGCACGTGAGGAGAGCGGGGAATCTCCGGCACGGCTGCTGTATAGCGCGTGCGAATCGCGGTCAGGAATGATGCCGGGCCGGATCCTTCAGATAACACTCGGTGCGACAGATACGCTCGACGATACGGGCACGCTCGGCATCGCCGGGGGACGAGAACCACAGCCCGATCTCGAAATCGTCGCGACACTCCCGAACCAATATCACTCTGGCGGTGAAGCGTTGCACCCTGCCGCGCAATGGGATTTCGAGATCGAGGGTGGCACCGGCGGGGATGTATTTATGCGTATGGAAGCTCAGGCCGACATCCCCCGTCGTCGGCTCAGGCTTGCGAGAAAACCACGGCATCAGCGTCCGTCGCCGGTAATGCAACGGAAACTGAGCCGGGTGAGGGATGAAGTCGTTATTAGAATTACCGTCGCGAGCGGGACTAATACTCGCATTGGGCATAGAGAACGGCTGAGCACGGCCTTGTTTTTGGCTGTCGTTGCTACGCATCGTCCAGACCTCGCAAAATTATTTCCTATTTTTAATAGGTTGCGAGATTTATTTATAGTCAATTCGAGATCTGGTGTCAAGCAATCACAAATCTAGCAGGGGCGGTTTGGGCGCTTTCGGCTGGTTTCAGATGAGCTATAGAGGAACGAAGGCGCGCGCTCGGCTCAGGCGCGGGCGCTGATGTCCATCCAGGCACCGACAACTTCGATGGTCTCGCCATCGCCGTCGCGCACCGCACGCATGGAGTCGACCAGGTTCAGGTAGGTCCCATCGCGATGACGGACGCGATATTCGACGACCGCGCAATTGCCCTCGGCGCCGGTCAATTCGCTCAAGACCGTGCGGTAGCGCAGCACGTCGCCCGGATGGATCAATTCTTTCCAGAAGTTGGCATCGACCACGGCAGCAGTGCGTTCGTAGCCGGTCAGACGATAGAAGTTCTTGCTGATATAGCTTGGGTGTAGCGCGCCACGTTCACAGGAGAAGCTGTAGAGCACGGCGGGGCTGAATTCCACCCAGTATTCGAGTAATTCATTGGCCTCGTCGAGGTCCTGTATCTTCTCGTCGAGCTCGGCATTGATACGCGCCAGTTGTTCGCGCAGGTAACGCTCATCGGTCTGTTGCTCGAAGTAGGCGCGTGCCTCGGCGATCGTGCATGTCAAATTTTCTGGCTGCCAAGGCGCGCGAAGAACGCGATACACGCTCCCGTCCTGGAGTGCCCTCAGCGCGGTTTCCACAGCATCCTGATCGACGAACATCACGCCGATCGTTGCCAGCCACCGCTGCTGCCGCTCGCGTTGCAGATCGAGGCCGCTAGGTTCGCTGGGGGAGTGTGTCGTGAACAGCAAGGCCCAGTCCTGCTCACCGCTCAGGAGAGTCCGCGCCTCCGCTGCTGCCGATACTCGCTGGCAGTCGAATTCCGGGCCCAGTTGTGCTTCGATCTGGGCCACCAGTGCGGGCGTTAAAGCGACGCAGAGCGCCTTGAGCTTTGCCTTGTTCATGTCTGCATCATGACCTTTACCGAGAGCCGTGCAAGCTGGCGGCGACCAAGGCGATCCGGTCAGCACTTGCCATTCGAGTTCGACGGTAGTGGAACTGCCCCAACACCAAGCATGCCTGATACCCGTCTCGGTAAGTCCCGCAGTCCACCGCACCGTGAGTGATATGATAGGTCATGGATTTGTTTTTCCGTTTCGATTTCGCCGCTGCGCGCTATCTGCCAAACCTTCCCGCATCCCATCGCTGTAGCCGTCTGCACGGGCACACTTTCCATGTCGAGCTCACCATTCGCGGCGAATTAGGCGACGCTGCGGGATGGATAGTCGACTTTGATGATGTCGACCGTGCCATGGTGGAACTGAAGGACGCGCTGGACCATCGACAACTGAACGACATCCCTGGGCTCGAAAATCCGACCACGGAACGGCTCGCTGCATGGTTGTGGGCACATATCGCGCAACGGTTCGCGGCGCTGTATAGCGTGACTGTTCAGGAGCACCCATCGCGCGGCGTGCGCTACTACGGGCCGGCCTGCTGATGCGAGATTCTGATCAGCGAGAGCCGAATTGAGCGGGGTGACTTTCCTCAGGTCGGCATGGGATGCCAACCTGCATCGGCCCATAACTGGCCGCTGACGGCGGA
>JAYWAC010000337.1:0-8085 GCA_043782755.1 Pseudomonadota bacterium
GCCAATGGTTTCGTAGTAGTCCCAGCCCGCGCCACCCATCGCGACATTATTCATGCTGCCGGTGCTGGCGGCGGGGATGATGTTCGGCAGTGCGCCGGCCAGCGCGCCGAGGATCACGTCAACGATGCGTTGACTGGTTTCGCAATTGCCGGCCGCGACCGCTGCCGGTCGCCGCGCGTTCAATACACAAGCTTCCGGCGCGATGATCTCGAGCGGGCGCAGCGAGCCGGCACAGGGCGGCGTATCGGCCGGCATCAAGGTATAGAAGGTGTAGTAGACGGCGGCGGCAGTGACCGCCAGTGGGCAGTTGATGTTGCCGGCTACCTGCGCCGCGCTGCCGGTGAAGTCGAGCCGCGCGCGACTATCGGCCAGGGTGATGGTGACCATCAGTGGCACTTGCCCGGGCACGATGCCGTCACCGTCCAAGGCGTCACTGAATGTGTAAGTGCCGGCCGGCAGCGCCGCCAGTGCGCTGCGTGCGAGCGTCTCGGCATAGTCGTTGACTTGCGCCAGCCCAGCGGCGAAGCGCGCCGCGCCGAGACTGTCGAACAATGTGCCCAGGCGTTCGAGACCGATGCGGTTGGCGCTGATCTGGGCGGCGAGATCGGCGAGCGTCGCCGATGGGTTGCGCAGGCGCGCGGTGAGCAGCGCGTGCATTTCGGCATCGGGTTCGCCTGCACGCAGCAGATGACGTGGCGCGATCACCAGGCCTTCCTCGTCGAGACTGCGCGACAAGGGCATCGAGCCCGGTCGCGCACAGCCGATGTCGGCATGGTGGGCGCGGTTGGCGACGAAGGCCACGCACTTGGGGCCACTGAATAATGGCGCGACCACCGTCACGTCGGGTAGATGAGTACCGCCCAGATAGGGATCGTTGACGATGATCATATCGCCGGGCTGCCAGTCGATTGCGGCGATGATGCCGCGCATCGCGAAAGCCATACTGCCGAGGTGCACCGGGATGTGTGCGGCTTGCGCGCACAACTCACCCCGCGCATCGAACAAGGCACAGGAATAGTCGAGACGGTCCTTGATGTTGGGCGACAAGGCCGCGCGACGCAGGGTCGCACCCATCTCACGACAGATCGAAGCCAGCCGGTTGACGAACAGTGACAACGCGATTGGATCCACTCTATCTCACCGTTTCCATTGGCTTTTCAGCGGGGTTTGTGTTGCATAATACGAGACTCTTTCGCACAATGCGCGAGACAGAGCGCAGACCACCACGCGCAGCACTTTCCACCGAGCAGCCCGGCCACGCGGCCGGGTTTTGTTTTTTTTGCGGGGCGAGAAAGCTATGGCAGCGGGCATACCAGGATTAATGTCGAATTACGGGCGGATGGACGTGACCTTCAGTCACGGCCGCGGCGCGTGGTTATGGGACACCGAAGGCCGTCAGTATCTCGATGCGCTGTGTGGTATCGCGGTGTGCGGCCTGGGTCACGCTCATCCGGACGTTACTGCGGCGATCGCAGCCCAAGCCACACGCCTCATCCATACTTCCAATCTCTATCGTGTCGAACGTCAGGAGCAACTTGCCAACCGGCTGTGTGCGTTGGCCAAGATGGACCGCGTGTTCTTCTGTAATTCGGGAGCCGAGGCCAACGAAGCGGCGATCAAGATCGCGCGCAAATTCGGCCATGAAAAAGGTGTCGCGCGTCCGGCAGTGGTGGTTACCGATGGCAGTTTCCACGGCCGCACGCTGGCGACCTTGAGCGCGACCGGCAACCCCAAGGTGCATGCCGGTTTCGAGCCCCTGGTCGAAGGTTTCATCCGTGTGCCCTATGACGATGTCGACGCAGTCGGCCATGCCGCCGCGCACGCCGATGTGGTCGCGGTGCTGGTCGAGCCGGTAGAAGGCGAAGGTGGCATCATCGTGCCGCAGCCCCGTTATCTCAGCGCGCTGCGCAAGATCTGCGATGACCGCGGCATTCTGCTGATGCTCGACGAAGTGCAGACCGGCATGGGCCGCACCGGCCGCTGGTTCGCCCATCAACACGAAGACATCGTGCCGGACGTCATGACATTGGCCAAAGGTCTCGGTAACGGCGTGCCTATCGGTGCCTGTATCGCGCGCGGCGCGGCGGCCGAAGTTTTGCAACCCGGCACCCATGGTTCGACCTTCGGCGGCAATCCGCTGGTCGCCGCTGCCGCACTGGCCGTGTGCGACACCATCGAACGCGATGGTCTGGTCAAACGCGCCGCTGACCTCGGCGCGAATATGATCAAGGGTTTCAAACAGGCGCTGGCCGACAACCAGGCAGTCATCGACATTCGCGGTCATGGTCTCATGCTCGGCATCGAACTCGATCGTGGTTGCTACGACCTGGTTAAGATTGCACTAGCCCAGGGTCTGCTGATCAATGTGACCGCCGACAAGACCGTGCGCCTGTTGCCGCCGCTGATCCTCACCGATGACGAGGCCAGCCAGGTGGTCGAACGCGTGTCGCGCTTGATCAACGAATTCACCGCCAACGCGGCCTGAGTTCGCGGTCAGGCCCATGGCGCTGCGACACTTCCTTGCTCTCGATGATCTCGCTGGCGATGAGATTCGCGCACTGCTTGAGCGTGCGCTTGAACTCAAACGCTGGCGGCGCGCTGGCCGCCGGCCGCCGCTGTTTCAGCACAAGACGCTGGCAATGATTTTCGAGAAGTCCTCGACGCGCACCCGGGTGTCTTTCGAAGGCGCGATGGCGGAGGGCGGTGGTAAGGCGGTCTTTCTCTCCAGCCAGGAATCGCAGCTCGGTCGCGGCGAGCCGCCCGAAGACACCGCACGCGTGTTGTCGGAGATGGCCGACGCGATCATGATCAGGACCTTCGGCCACGACATTGTCGAGCGTATCGCCAGCTGCGCCAGCGTGCCGGTCATCAACGGCTTGACCAATAGCCTGCATCCCTGTCAGGTGCTGGCCGATCTGCTGACCTATCTTGAACATCGCGGCGATATCGCCGGCAAGCGCGTGGCTTGGGTCGGCGACGGCAACAATATGTGCAACACCTTCATCAGCGCCGCGCGCCTGATGAATTTCGAATTGCGCGTGGCGACCCCGCCAGCCTACGAACCTGCGCTGGCGGCGAGTCTGATGGGTAGCGCGCGTGTCACCCTCGGCCACGATCCTCAAACTGCGGTGCGTGACGCTGACCTCGTAGTCACCGACGTATGGGCGAGCATGGGCCAGGAACAAGAAGCGGAAGCGCGTCGCGCGGTGTTTCGGCCGTTTCAGGTCAGCGCCGAACTCATGAGCCTGGCCGCGCCGTCGGCCTTGTTCATGCACTGCCTGCCAGCCCATCGCGGCGAGGAGGTGACCGCCGAGGTTATCGATCATCCGGCCAGTGTGGTGTGGGACGAAGCGGGCAATCGCCTGCATGCGCAGAAGGCGCTACTCGAATTCCTGTTGAACCCGCGTTGAGTGGTGCGTGCTACCCGGCGCGGCGACGGTCGTCAGGGCGCCGCGCGCCGTGGCGTGAATTGACAGCTCTGTGCGCCACCGCTAGCGTGTCGGCGCAATCACGCTCCAGCTAAGTACACCAGCGAGTGGCCGATCCCCGTGGCATAGGTATGACTTCCCAGCGCGCGCGCAATCGCCTGGTGGAACAACTGCGCCGTATGGGGATCGAGACCGAAGCCGTGCTCGAAGTGATCCGCACTACGCCACGCCATCTGTTCGTCGACGAAGCGCTCGCCAGTCGCGCCTATGAAAACACCGCGCTGCCCATCGGCTTCGGTCAGACCATCTCGCAACCTTATATCGTCGCTGCCATGACGGCTGCGCTGTACACCACCGGCCCACTCGATCGCGTGCTGGAGGTGGGCGCCGGCTGCGGTTATCAGAGCGCGGTGCTGGCCCAGCTCGCTAAGCGCGTGTTCAGCATCGAACGCATCGAAGCATTGGCCAACAAGTTGCGCCAGCGCTTAATGGATCTGCGCATTACCAATGTACGCGTGCGCCACGGTGATGGTTATCAAGGCTGGACGGCGCACGCGCCCTTCGACGCTATTCTGGTGGCCGCCGCACCGGTTACGGTGCCGCCGGCTCTGCTCGAACAGATCGCGGTTGGCGGTCGGCTGATCATTCCGGTCGGGCGTGCTGGTCATCAGCAGATGTGTCTGTACACGCGCGGTGTCGAGGGTATCGAACAGACAGTGCTCGAACGCGTCAGCTTCGTGCCCTTGCTCGAAGGACTTGGACAGTGATCTCAAACCTGTGACGAGCAACGCGAGGGATGCAGATGGGTTGTTCGCCAGGACACGGGAGGGTGTTGTAATGGCACGGCGTGAAGAGAATGTGCCGCAGCATGGCACACGCTGGTTAGCTCTTGCACTGCTGGCTTGCGTGCTCGCCAGCGCCGGCTGTGCGACTGATTACGAAGCGCCCATCGAACAGAAGTCGGCACTGTCATCGGCCACGCGATCCGCGTCTTCAAGTACGCCACGCGCCACCAATACCGCAGTTGTCGAGCGCGACCAACCGACGCCGGCGGGGCATGTGGTGGCGAGTGGTGACACGCTGCTGACCATTGCCTGGCGTTACGGGCTCGATGTGCGCGATCTGATCCGTTGGAATCAGATCACCAACCCCGATTTGATCGTGATCGGAGAGAGCTTACGTCTGCGTTCGCCGACACCACCACCATCTTCGTCATCACCCCGCACGCCGACGGTTATGACGCCGATGCCGGTGGCGACAGCGGTCCCCGACAACGTCGTGCGCACGACTCCGCCGATTGGCAAGCCCGCTACGCGCATCAGCATGGCGCCATTGGCCCCTGCCGCGTCGCCCGCAGTCAGCGCTCTGACACCGACACCATCGCCGAGCGCGCCACCCGCGCGTGTTGCACCAACATCGACCGACAGTGCCACAGACAATGACAAACCGGCCGCTGCGGACAGCGCGTCCAATCTTGCGGCGAACAAGGCAGGCCTGCGCTGGATGTGGCCGACGCAAGGCAAGGTGTCGGCGGCCGATGCAGAATCGGTGACCAAGGGCATCGACATTCGTGGTGCACGTGGACAGGCGGTCAAGGCGGCGGCGGGCGGCACCGTGGTGTATAGCGGAAGTGGACTGCGAGGCTACGGAGAGCTTATTATCGTGCAACACAATGACACGTTCCTCAGCGCCTACGCGCACAATGAAGCGCGCCTAGTTCAGGAAGGGCGCCACGTCGATGCGGGGGAACCGATCGCTCGAATGGGGAACTCGGATACCACTGATGTCATGCTGCATTTCGAGATACGTCGAAATGGCAAGGCAGTCGATCCCCTGCAGTACCTTCCGAACCGATAGCAATCCCAGCACCCATGGCCGGTCCCCGTGGCAAACAACCCGCGAGCGCAACGCCGGAGGATGTCGTCAAGTCCGACGTCGTACCGGATGGCGATGCGGAGTTCGATAGCGAAGGCGAATTGAACGACGAACTGGCCGAACTCGACACCGAGTTCGACCCTGCTGCCGAGCCGCTGGATGCTGAACTCGAAGGTGAGGCGGTGGCCGCCGAAGTCCCGCAATTCGTAGCGGGTGAAGTGTCGCAAGGCGACATGGATGCCACCCGTCTGTACTTGAATGAAATCGGCTTCTCACCACTGTTGACCGCCGCCGAGGAAGTGCACTTCTCGCGCCTCTCGCTGCGCGGTGATGGCGCTGCCCGCAAACGTATGATCGAAAGCAATCTGCGCCTGGTGGTGAAGATTGCGCGCCGTTATATGAACCGTGGTCTGGCCCTGCTGGACCTCATCGAAGAGGGCAATCTGGGCCTGATTCGCGCGGTCGAGAAGTTCGATCCAGAACGTGGCTTTCGTTTCTCGACTTATGCGACGTGGTGGATACGCCAGACCATCGAGCGGGCGTTGATGAACCAGACCCGCACCATCCGGTTGCCGATCCATGTCATCAAGGAAATCAATATCTATCTGCGCGCCGCGCGCCAGCTCGCGCAGAAGCTCGACCGCGAACCGAGCCCCGAGGATGTCGCGAATCTGCTCGACCGCCCCATCGATGACGTTAAACGCATGCTCGGTCTGAACGAGCGCACCGCCTCGGTCGATGTGCCGGCCGAACGCGATTCGGAACGCTCATTGCTGGAGACCATCCCCGACGAACAGAATCGCGACCCCGCTCACCTGTTGCAGGATGAGGATGTGCAGCGTCATCTCGAGACCTGGCTGGCGCAACTCAATGACAAGCAACGCGCGGTGGTTGAGCATCGCTTTGGGTTGCACGGTCGCGAGATCGCGACGCTTGAGGAAGTCGGCAACGAGATCGGCGTGACGCGCGAACGCGTGCGTCAGATTCAAATCGAGGCGCTGCGCCGTCTGCGGCAGATCCTCGAACGCGAGGGCTTCTCGGTTGATGCCCTGTTCGCCGATTTGTGAGTGAAGCGGTGCGGCTTCAGAGCATGAACAGGGCCGCGATCACGGCGCGATCTTCACTGACGAGAATATTGAACAGCCGACAGGCCGCGCCGGTGTCCATAGCCTCCAACGCGATGCCGGCCGCAGCCAGCTGGGCGCTGAGCGCATGCTCGACAAAGCGTTGGCGCGAACCACTGCCAATCAGGATGATCTCCGGCCGCAAGGCCGTCAGCTTGTCGAAGTGCGCAGCGCCGAGTTCGTCAAAGCTGAGCGGCAACAGGTCGGCGTGGATCTCGGCCGCTGTGATCACGCACGGCGTCTCGATGCGAGTGTCACGCACGCGGATCCAGCCGGGGCCGTAGGCTGCGATGGACAGAAAGCCGGCGTGCTGATCGAAATCTATTTTCATGAGTGTGGCTTGCTTGCTTGCGGGCGCCCATTTTATGCCGTGAAGACCGCTAGCGGGCGAGTCGTTTCGCGGGCCCGGCGCACGCTGCCTGCAAGTTCAAATACACGGCGCGAGAGCGTGTGGCGTTCGTGCCAGAAATTCCAATCAACCTTCAATTTAGCGATACAGGAAAGGGGTTAAGGCATGCGTATCATTCTGCTAGGCGGGCCCGGTGCGGGCAAAGGAACCCAGGGCGATGTGCTGTGCGCGCACTTCGATATTCCCAAGATCTCGACCGGTGACATGCTGCGCGCCGCCGTGCGCGACGGCACGCCCTTGGGGCTCGCCGCGAAAGGCATCATGGATGCCGGTGGACTGGTTTCGGACGACATCATTCTCGGTCTCATCCGTGAACGGGTGCAGGCAGCTGATTGCGCGCGCGGCTTTCTGTTCGACGGCTTCCCGCGCACCATCCCTCAGGCGCAAGGTCTGGCGGCGGCCGGTGTCGAGATCGATTACGTCGTTGAGATCGCGGTCGACGACGAGGAGATCGTCAAACGCATGTCAGGTCGTCGCATCCATCAGGCCTCGGGGCGTTCCTATCACGTCGTATTCAATCCGCCGAAAGTCGCGGGCAAGGACGATGTGACCGCTGAAGATCTGATTCAGCGCGACGACGACCACGAAGACACGGTCAAAAAGCGCTTGGATATTTACCATGCGCAGACCGAGCCGCTGGTGAAGTATTACGGTGAATGGGCCATGCGTGGTGAGCCCGGCGCACCCCGCTATTTGAAAGTAGCGGGCGTAGGCAAAGTTGACAGCATACGCGATACGATTTTCACTGCACTGGGCACATCACTGTAAATGGCGTCATCCATCCCTGCCCTGACCGACACCGAACGCTGGATTGTGACCCAGGCGGTGAAGGAACGGTTTGGCAAGGAGGTGCCGATTGAAGATGTAGAAACCGAAATCCGGCTGCACATCGATCATCGCGAATTGACGCCATGTCCGAGCTTTTATTGGCTCGAGCGCGGCTGTCACTTTGTGTTGTCGAAGACCGGCGAATCGCGTTATCGCAGCATGTTTTTCTATCGCATCCGTGATCGCTTTGCGACCGGCCGCGAAGAATACGACGACATCGGCGATTGCGTGACCACGCTGATGAAAATGCAGGCGGACGAAGAAGCCAAGCGTTTGGCCGAAACCGCCGACGGCAACAACTGATTTTTGAACCGGCCGTAAGTCCGGTTTGTTATTTTTAAATTGATGGAGAATTAAACCATGGCAAAGAAAAATGCCTTTTACGCACAATCCGGCGGCGTGACCGCCGTGATCAACGCCT
>JAYWAC010000338.1:0-21297 GCA_043782755.1 Pseudomonadota bacterium
CCTCGCGGCCCGATGGCGGCGCGACATCAATGCCCATCACAGAACAGCACACTAGGAAACACCAAGCAAATGAATCCCCGCACTAAGATCTTCGTCACCCTCCTCGCTGTGAACGCCCTGGCCATGTCCGAGGCTCGTGCCGACACAGTTGAGTCGAAGCCGCGCGACGCATCCGCGACCTTCGTAGAAACCCAACACTTTATTGTTGGCCGCATCGGTCGAGACTGCCTGAGCGAAATAGGGCGCACCGAAACGCCGCTTGAATACCAGGCGAAATGGCAGCGCGATAATGCCAAGTACTTTGACGCCGCCCGTAAATACCTCGCGACCCGACTAGTGGAAATAGAAAATCCCGATGCTCGTGACGCCGTTGAGCGAGCCTACTATGCATCCGCCGAGAAAACGGGTGAAGCCGCCGTCACCCAGCTTTTTAGCAGAGGCCCAAAGAACGAAGTCTGCAAGTACGCAATAACGCTGGTTGATACCGGCAACATGAACATTGAGGAATTCGGCAAGGCAGCAAAGCTTCCGATCATGAAAGATCTGGATGAATTGGCCAGTTGGGCAAAAGCCAAATAGCGTCGAGGATCACCATCTCGCCTGACCAGCCCATGGAGCGGACGCCGCAACAACACATCAACGCAGCCGGCCAGGCCGCTGCCGTCCAGACTTGTTCGCTAGCGCGTGGCCGGCGCGCTCGGCGCAAGTGCATCGATCTGTTGAAGCGCATTCATGACCGCTTCGAACGCGTGCACCGTCAGCTTCGGCGCGCGATCCTCGTAGTACAGACCATTGCGCAGCGCGGGGTGATGGCCCTGGAACAGGAAGGCCGCACCCGACCAGGCGATGTCCTGCCAGTTGTAGTAAGCGAAGCCGGCCACCGCCGGCGAGCCCGCGATCAGGAAGGGCAGCCAGGGCTGAAAGCTGCGCGCCAATGATTGCGCCTGATACAACTCCGTCATCACGCCGCTACCTTCGGGATCGATGCTGTCGACGCCGAAACCGGTGAAGCCCGGTTTGCCTAACGGTCCTCGGTTGGAGCCTTCACTGCCGGTCCACTCGGCGATCAGCACCGGCAAGGTTGTGGGCAGGGTCGGCGCGATAGCCTGCACCGTCGCGGCGTTCCAGTAGCCGGCCTGCGACAGAAAATCCATGCCGGTGGCGCCGGCGAGATCGCGATTGGCGGCAATTTTTTGCGGCGTATCGGCACCGTCGTCAAAGGTGTAGGAGATCGGGCGCGAGGTATCGAGCGCGCGAACAGTGGCGGCGACGGCCGGAAAGTAAGTGCGCAGCGCGTCATGATCGGCGCCGGTGCCCGTCAACCAGGCGATCACTGATGCGCGATTGAAGTCGCGCTCGACCAGCGCGGTCATCATGCTCTGCGCGGTCGCAACGACGGACGGATTGCCGATACGGGCCCAGGCCGGAATCTCTTCGGAGACCAGGATGCCGGCGGCGTCCGCCATCCGCACGAAGCGCTCGTCGGGTGGGTAATGGATGGTGCGCACGAAGTTGATGCCGAGCGCCTTCATGCGTTGAATGTCCAGCAGCATCAGGTTCGGGTCGACCACGAAGCCGCGCGCGCCGTAGAGATCGTGACGGGTGACGCCACGCAGAAACAGCGGTGCACCGTTAAGTTCGAAGCGATGGCCTTTGACTGCGATCGAACGCATGCCGATGCGATCGAATACGGCGTCGATGACCGCATCCTCGGCAAGCGTAGCGATGAGATTGTAGAGATGGGGATTCGACGGCGACCAGCGTATCGCCTGCGGCACGCTGAGCGTGATCGCGAACGTATCAGGGCCGATGCGGGTCGCGAGCCCCACGGCCACGGGCTGTTCGCCATCCTGGAGCGCAACCGCGACGCGCGTCCTGTCGCTGACCGCGCCAGTGATGCGCACGCGCACGGAAAGTGTGTCGGTGCTACCGAGTCGCGGCTCGGCGAACACGTCGCGGATCACGGCGCGCGGTGCAAAGCCAAGCGTCACATCGCGCACGATGCCGTTGCGCGGCTCCCAGGGCGCGACCAGTGTGTAGGCCAGTGCACCGAGTTGCGGCACCAGCGGCTCAACCTCGGCGCCCGGCACAGTCGTGCTGTCCAGCCGGTCGTCCAGATCGACTTCGAGACGGTTTTCGCCGTGGGTGACGAGTGCCGCGCGCACGTCGAAGCGGGCGCGTGTAAAGGCCTGCAAGCTGCCGACCTCGACACCGTTAAGACGCACTACACCGCGATTGGCGACAGCGGCGAATTCCAACCATGCAACCCCCGGCGCGGCGTCGAGATTCAGCGTGAACGTCCGCGTCCAGCGCAGCGTGCCGCCGGTCACGGCAACATTCGCCGGCACCTCGATCGTCAGCGGTGGCTGCCCGCCATCAGGCACGGGGCTGACAGTCCAGGTGCCGGCCAAGCCTAACTGCGTGCGCTGCGACTGCGCGGTAATCACCTCGAGCGCGGCAAGGTCCTTCGTTAAGGCCATCAACCCGAGGGTGCCGGCAAGCAACAACAGCGCGCGACCCAGCACAACGCTGCCGCAGGCGTGCTTCGCCGTGCGCCGACACGATACAGCGGACAGATCGTGAGCGGTTTTCGGCGTGGGCATCAAGTGGGCCTCGTCTGGGATGGTGATGGGCCGGCGCTAACGGTCAGCTTGCGAACATCCTACGCGTCCATCGACTGTTGCACACCCGGGCTGCTGACATTTATCGCGGGTGGCGCGCGACGCCGCTCTGCGCATCTCGGCTCACATGTCCGCATCGCGGTCTGTCACCGCCCATGGAGTCCGCATGAAGTCACCCTATGTCATCTGCCACATGATTCCGTCCCTCGATGGTCGCATCGTGACGAGCCGCTGGCAGATGGCCAAACGCGGCTATGGCACTTACGAACGCACCCAGCAGGCCTTGCAGCGCGATGCCTGGATCATCCGGCGCGTGTCCATGGTGCCCTATGCGGGCAAGGCGCGTGTGCCGGTGCGTAAAGACCGCGAGAAGATGCCGCGCACGGACTACGTCGCGCCGCACGCCGCATCAACCTATGCCATCGCCATCGACTCCTGCGGCAGGCTGGCCTGGAAGGTGAATCATGTCGATGGCGAGCATGTGATCACGGTGCTCGCGGAGCAGGTCTCGGACGATTACCTCGCCTTCCTGCGCGCCCGTGGCGTGTCCTATGTCTTCGGTGGCAAGAAGAGCATCGACCTGCCGCGAGTGCTGGAAAAGTTGCGCCGGCTGTTCGGCATCAAGCGGCTGTTGCTCGAAGGCGGTGGCACCATCAACGGCAGCTTTCTCGCCGCTGATCTCATCGATGAGATGAGTGTGGTGGTGGCGCCTATCATCGATGGCGGGGTCGGCGTGGCCAGCCTCATCGACTGCCCGCCAGGCGTCGATGCCGTTCGTCATCTGAAATTGATCTCCTGCGAAGCGCTGCCTGGCAATCTGGTGTGGCTGCGCTACAAGGTTAAACGCTGAAGCGCCGTTCGCGACGATGCTCAGCGCCAGCCCGGTCGTGAGCATCGGTGGCAATACTCCACCTTTGGAGAACGGACACGTCGCGCCGGACTCGGTTAGTATCGCCTCACACTGGAGCCGTGCTGGCGTGTGACGAGCTGTCGCCACACTTGCGGCGGCACTCCGCCAACGCGCGACTGATTAAGGACGAGAAACCATGGCCACGCCGAAAAATATTCTCGACGGTATTCGAGTACTCGACTTCTCGCAGGCCCTCGCTGGCCCGACCACCACTCGCCTCATGGCCGAAATGGGCGCGGAAGTCATCAAGGTTGAACTCGCGCCCAATGGCGAGGCCTCGCGCGCCCTGCCCTATCTGCGCAATGGCCGCTCGGGCTATTACATCCAGCAGAACCGCGGCAAGAAGAGCATCGCCATCGATCGCAAGGACCCGCGCTCCCTTGAGCTGGTGATGAAGGTGCTCGAGAAATGCGACGTGCTGGTGGAGAACTTCGCGCCTGGCGCCATCGGCCGTCTGGGCTTTGGCTGGGAGGCGGTACACAAGATCAATCCGCGCCTGATCATGGGCTCGATCTCGGCTTTCGGTCAGACCGGGCCGCTGGCCTCGCTGCCGGGCTATGACTATATCGGTGCCGCCTATGCGGGCGTGCTCAGCATGATAGGCGAGGCCGACGGCCCGCCCTATTTCTACATGCTCGGCATCGGCGATGTGATGACCGGCACCCATCTGCTGGCGGCCATCAACGGCGCGCTGTTCTATCGCGAACGTACCGGCAAAGGGCAGTACGTCGAAGCCTCGCTGCTCGATTCCTATTTCCACTGCCATGAAGTGAACGTGCAGGCCCACACCGCCTCGGGTGGTGAGATCAAACCGTTCCGTTGTGGCGCCCATCATTACGCGGTGTCACCGCTAGGCGTGTTCAAGTGCAACGAAGGCTACGTCATCATCGCCGTGCTGGCGAACCAGTGGCCGAATTTCTGCAAGGCGCTTGGCAAGCCGGAGCTGGTCGATGATCCACGCTTCGTCGACGGCCCGGCGCGCATCGCCAATCGCGACGCACTGAACGTCTTGATCGAAGCAGCCCTGACCAAGTACGCCACCGCCATCGAGGCCGCCGAAGACTGGGGCTTCAATCACCATGTACCGATAGCGCCGATCTTGACGGTCGAACAGGCGGTCAAGCATCCGCACCTGGTCGAACGCGAAACCATTCGCACCGTGCACGATCCGGTGTTCGGCAGCTACCAGGTGCCGGGCATGCCGCTGCGTTTTTCGGAAGGTCCACGTCATCCCGATCTGCGTGCCGCCTACATGGGCGAACACAATGTCGACGTCTTCACTCAATATGCGGGCGTGAGCGAAGCACAGGTGCGCAAGCTCGAACAGGAAGGTGCGCTGGTCACCAAGCGTGATCTGTAAATTGATGCCTTTGCTGTGTTGAGGATTTCGTCATGCTTGAACTGACCGCCGGCCTCGCGCTGTTCTTCGCTACCCATGTCTTCACGATGTTCCGCGACGCGCGCGCGGCGCTGGTTGCGCGCCTCGGCGCGCTGCCCTATCGCGGCCTCTATTCGCTGCTCTCGCTGCTGGGCTTCGTCCTCATCGTGCATGGCTACGGCCACGCGCCGCGCATCGATGTGTGGCTGCCGCCCGCCAGCCTGCGCCATCTGACCATGCTGCTCATGCTGCCGGTGTTCGTGTTGCTGGTGGCCGCCTATGTGCCGGGTCACATCAAGGCCAAGGTCAAGAACCCGATGTTGATGGCGCTCAAGACCTGGGCACTGGCCCATCTGCTGGTCAACGGCGACCTGGCTTCCATGCTGCTGTTCAGCGCGTTCTTGACCTTTGGCGTGGTCGACCTCATCGCAGTCAAGCGCAGCGGGCGCAGCGCGGTGGTGGCCGAGCCTCGTGTCTTGTTCGATGTGCTGGCGCTGGTGATCGGGTTGGGGGTCTACGTCGGCTTCGTGATGGGTCTCCATCGCGCCCTGATCGGCGTGCCCATCCTCGCCGGTTAGCAGGCTGCGCCGGCCGACCTGCCGGTGTAGAATCCGCCGCGCCGTTCCAGGCCAGCCGCCAGCGAGTCGCGATGCCCTCCGCTCTCCCCTCCCTTGAAGACGAACAGTTCCAGCACCACATCCTGCAGGGCGTGTCGCGCACTTTTGCGCTGACCATCCCACAGTTGCCGGCCGGCCTCGATCGCGCGGTCTCGAACGCCTATCTCTTGTGCCGCATCGCCGACACCATCGAGGATGACGCCGGCCTGTCGTTTGACGACAAGCGCCGCTACGCCGCCGAGTTCATCGCGATTGTCGAGGGCCAGGCCGCTGCCGAAGGCTTCGCCGCCGATCTGAGTCCGCGTCTGGCTGAGCATGCCAGCGCCGCCGAACGCGAACTGATTGCGCAAACCGCACGCGTCATTCGCATCACTCACAGCTTGAACAGCCGCGTGCAGGCAGCGATGGCGCGCTGCGTGCGCATCATGAGCGAAGGTATGGTGTTTTATCAGGGCCAGGAGACCCTCGACGGCGTTGAGGATCAGGGCGCCATGGATCGTTACTGCTATTACGTGGCCGGCGTGGTGGGTGAAATGTTGACCACCTTGTTCTGCGACCACTGCCCCGCACTCGCGGCGCGCGAAACCGAGATGATGCATCTCGCGGTGTCATTCGGCGAAGGCCTGCAGATGACCAATATCCTGAAAGACATCTGGGACGATCGCGCGCGCGGTGCCTGCTGGCTGCCGCGCGATCTTTTCAGCGCCAAAGGTGTGACTTTGAGCGATGTCGCGCCCGGTCAGGGCGGTGCGGCCTTTGCTGAAGGCCTCGGTCAATTGATTGCGATTGCCCACGGTCATCTGCGCAATGCGCTGCGCTACACCCTCATCGTTCCCGCCAGCGAGCCCGGCATACGACGCTTTTGTCTGTGGGCGGTCGGCATGGCGGTGCTGAGCTTGCGCAAGCTCGATGCCCATCGCGATTTCGCCAGCGGCGCCGAGGTCAAGATTTCACGTAATGCGGTCAAGGCGACAGTCGTCACCACCAATCTGCTGGTGTCTTCCGACTGGCTGTTGCACGCCCTCTTCGCATTGACCTCCAGCGGTCTGCCGCAACGCCGTATCGCCACGCCGCTGGCGAGCGTGGCCGGCATCGCCGGCGGCGCGACGGCGCGCTGATCACGTCGCGCCGCAGACCGGCTTCTCACACCAGCATGCGGGTCGGCATCGTCATCGCGCTAGCCGCAGAAGCGCGCACCTTGGCGCGGCGCGACGGCCGCTTTCTCACACACAGCCAGTATCAGGTCATGATCTCCGGCCCCGGCCCGCGTCGCGCCGACACCGCCGCGCGCCAATTGCTGGCGCACGGCTGCGATGCCTTGTTGAGCTTCGGTCTCGCCGGCGGCCTGGCGCCCGCGCTGCGTCCCGGTGCCTTGGTGATCGCGACGACCGTGCACAGTAAGGATGGCGAATCACTGGCCTGTGATCGCGTATTACATGACGACATCGTCGCGCGACTCGCGGGCACCGGCGCGCTGGCCGCGCCGCTCTATAGTGCGGACACCGCCATCGTCGCTCACACCGACAAGCGCGCACTGCACGACACGCTGGACGTAGCGGCAGTCGACATGGAATCCGCTGCTATCGCACGCGTGGCACGCAAGCATGATTGCCCCTTCGCAGCGTTGCGTTGTGTGGTCGATCCCGCAGACTTCAGCTTGCCGCGCGCGGCCTTGGCCGGCATGGCCGAAGATGGCAGCAGTCGTCCCTTGGCAAGCGCCGCAGCTGTGCTTAAGCATCCCTGCGAGTTGCCAGATCTGATTCGCCTGGCGCTGTGGTACGGTGGCGCTCTGCGTGCGTTACGTGGTGCAGGGGCGCTCCTGTGCAGATGAATAAAGCCTAGAGCCGACGTGCGATCAACGATTCGAATGAGAGGAATGCGTCGCAATGATCGACCGACCGATCAAGTCACCCATGATTAAGCCCTGGGACGCGCGTCTGGCCTGCGCACTGGTGCGTCCCTTGCTGGGCTCGAGCTGGGCCCATCCCAATTACTTCACTACGCTGCGTCTGTTCGTGGGTGTGGCCGGCGCCACCGCCTTTGCCACCGGCGCATGGCCTAATCTCGGCGCGGCGCTGGTGGTGTTATCCAATTTTCTCGATCACACCGACGGCGAGTTCGCGCGCATGAGCGGCCAGACCAGCCGTTTCGGTCATTACTACGATCTCGCCGCCGACGCGCTGGTCACGGTCGGCCTGTTCACCGGCATCGGCATCGGTCTCGCGCAGAACGACCAAAGCATGCTTGAAATGATCCTCGGCATGCTGACCGGCGGTGCGGTCGCGATCATCTTTCATCTGCGCAATCAGATCGAAAGTGCGCATGGCAAGGAGGCCACCCGCCAGCCGCGCTGGGCCGGCTTTGAGGCCGAGGATGTGTTGTATCTGATGCCACTCGTAACGCTGAGCAGCGGCCTGCAATTGTTTCTCTACGCGGCCGCCATCGGTGCGCCGCTGGCCTGCATCCTGGTCGCTATCACCTATCTGCGCGTGATGCGCGAGCCACGCGGATATCGCGCATGACGCTACTAGTCACCGGCGCCACCGGCTTTCTCGGTAGCGCGGTGGCGCGTTTGCTGCTCGCCCAGGGACAGCAGGTGCGACTGCTGGTGCGGCCCTCCAGCGCGGGCGCCAATATCGCAGGCCTGGCGGTGGAGATTGCTTATGGCGATCTGCGCGATGCTGCTTCGCTGGCGATGGCGTGTCGCGGTTGCAGCGGTCTCTATCACGTCGCCGCCGACTACCGGCTGTGGGTGCGCGATACCCGCGAGCTTTATCAGAGCAATGTCGAGGGCACGCGCGCCTTGATGCTGGCGGCGCTCGAGGCCGGCGTCAAACGTGTGGTCTACACCAGCAGCGTAGCGACGCTCGGCTACCATCGCGATGGCACGCCCGCCGACGAGGACACGCCAGTCACTATCGACGACATGATCGGGCATTACAAACGCTCGAAATACCTGGCTGAGCGCGTGGTCGATGACCTCATCGCGAGCCATGGCCTGCCGGCCGTGATCGTCAATCCTTCAACGCCCATCGGGCCGCGCGACATCAAACCTACGCCTACCGGTCGCGTGGTACGCGACGCGGCACTCGGTCGCATTCCAGCCTTTGTCGACACCGGCCTCAACGTCGCCCATGTCGACGATGTCGCTCATGGACATCTGCTCGCCTTTGAACGCGGTGTGATCGGGCGTCGCTATATTCTCGGCGGCGAAGATTTATCGCTGCGCGCCATCCTGACCCTGGTGGCGCGGCTATGCGGGCGCAAGCCGCCCACCCTCGAACTGCCGCGGCGCGCGGTCTATCCGGTCGCCTGGGTATCGGAATGGATTGCGCGGCTGAGCCATGGCCCAGAGCCGCAGGTCACGATCGACGGCTTGAAGATGGCGGCCAAGAAAATGTATTTCGATTCGAGCCGCGCGCGCCGCGAACTGAGGTATCAAAGCCGACCGGCCGGTGAGGCGATTGCCGATGCCGTGGCCTGGTTTCGTGCGCAGGGCGTAATCACTTAGTAGAACGTGCTCAGGAGCTGGCCCCATCCAGCTCGCCGCGTGCATAGCGCGCCGGCGTCACTGCATAAGCACTCGCCACCACCAGACTCAAGCCTATCCACAACACATCGCGAAAGCGCCGCACCAAAGCCGTGGCCACGCCGGCCGAAGGCACGCCGGTGAGTGCGCCAACCGCAATCAGAAAAGCACCTTCCTGCGCGCCGAGCCCGGCCGGAATGAAAAACGCGATGGTGCGCACCAGTTGCACCATGCACTCGATCATCCAGACCTCGGCAAAGCTCAAAGGAAATCCAACGAAGCCCATGATCAGATAGACCTCAAGCGCGCCCAGCACCCAATTCGTCAGCGCAAACGCAAAGGACCACAACAGCCGCGCACGATGACCCCGGTAGAAAGCCGCGAACTGGCGATCGATATCTTCGGCGGCAGCGATCACACCGCCGAGACGCTGCCCGAAACGGCTACGGCCCAGCCAGCGCGCGACATGGGTCGATAGACGCAGATGCTGCATGAGGAAGAACACCACCGCCGACAACACGATGAAGCCGAAGCCAAGCGTGGCGGCGAGCTTGTGACTGGCGGTGAAGCGTTCATGCGCGAGTAGCATGGCCGCGCCTATGCCGACGAATACCACCAGCGAGAACATGCTGGTGGTCTTGGCGATCACCAGCGAAGCGCCGGAATCACGCAGCGGAATACCCCAGTTGGACTTCAGCAGCCAGGCCTTGATCGGTTCGCCGCCCAGCGACGCGGTGGGCGTAATGTTGTTGTAAGCCTCGCCGATCATGCGCACCGCGAACATGCGCACCAGCCAGCGCCCGTCAAGGGCGACCGCCGGCAGCACGATGTGCCAGCTGACGGCATCGGCACCGAAATAGAAGGTATAGACCAGCAGCACTGTCGCCATGCCACCAAAGCCGACGCGCACCACCTGCTGCCAGAGTTCGTGAATATCGATGCTCCGCAACACCAGGCCGAGCAGCACGACACCGATGAGCAGAAATAAAACTTTAACGAATCGGACCATGGCCTCCCGCACGCTGGCCGTTCAAGCGGCCGTGCATAAGCTGCGGACTATCGCACAGCGACAGCGCGCAGACCAAGGAACACGTTCTGCGAGACCGTCATACCGCGCCGCATTTGTACTGCGCAAGCAGGTACGCCGCCCATCGCGCCGCGCGCGGTTGCGACGCAAGTGTGGGCCAAGTACCCTTGCCTCGCATCGCCGCTGCCGTTCACTTGCATCATGACCCACATCACATCGACCACGTCCCAGCCCTTCGCCGCTCTGCGCACACGCCTTGCCACGCTCGATGTGCCGACGCTGCGTGCGGCGTTCGAGGCCAATGAAGAATTCATCGTCATTCCGGACTTCCTGTCAACTGACGAGCTGGCGCCGCTGCTCAACGCCTTGTCGCCACTCGAAGCGCACGTGCATCGTGTATTCATTCCCGGTCACAAGAAGGGCGGCAGCATTTCGCGCTACGACCTCGACGTCCATGCACCTGCCTTCGCGGACTTCTATCGCAGCCCCGCGCTACACGATTTTCTCGCAGCGCTGTGCGAGCGGCCGCTGCTGCAATGCCCGCCCGACGATCCGCATACCTACGCGCTCTACTACTACACCGAAGCCGGCGACCATATCGGCTTTCATTACGACACCTCCTACTACCAGGGCGCGCGTTATACGGTGCTGTTGGGACTGGTCGATGAGTCACGCTGCAAGCTGGAATACCAACTGTTCCGCGACGATGACCAGCGCGACACGGTGGCCGGTGACACGGCGCTGCGCCCAGGCATGCTGGTGGTATTCAACGGCGAGAAGCTGTGGCATCGCGTCACGCCGTGCGGCGCGGGTGAGCGGCGCGTGGTGTTGACGCTTGAATATGTCACCACCCTCGGCATGCATCCTATGCGCCGCTTCGTGTCGAACATGAAGGATGCGATTGCCTATTTCGGCTTTCGCCAGGTGTTCGCCGCATCCAAGCGTCACTGAGCGGCCCGCGTGCACGCCATCATCCTCGCCGCCGGCGTTGGACGACGTCTGAAGCAAGGTCGTCCCTTGCCGAAGTGTCTGCTCGAATTCGGCGGCATGAGCCTACTTGAGCGCCATTGCCGCAATCTTGCCGCTTGTGGCGTCGACAACCTGACGCTCTGCGTCGGGCACGAAGCGGATCAAATCGCCGAGATCCTGCCAGGCCTGGCGCGACCGGCGACACTGCTGCATTACAACCCGCTCTATACGCTCGGCTCGTGCTTGAGTCTGTGGAGCGTACGTCAGACCTTGCTATGCGGTGACGATGTGCTGGTGATGGACGCGGACGTGCTCTACCACCCCGATATCCTGCGTCGCCTGGTGACCAGCCCGCTGCCCAACTGCTTTCTCATGGATCGCGATTTCGCGCCGGGCGATGAGCCAGTCAAACTCTGCGTGACCGGTAAACGCATCGTCGAATTCCGCAAGCGCGTGGCCGAGGATCTCGCCTACGACCGCATCGGTGAGTCAGTCGGCTTTTTCAAATTCGACGCTACGACCGCGTTGTTGCTGGCGCGTCTCATCGGCCAATACGTGGCCGATGGACGCCGTGATCAACCCCATGAAGAAGCGCTGCGGGATTTAGCGCTGTCCGGCGAAGTGGCTATCGGTGTCGAAGACGTCACTGGCCTGCCGTGGCTGGAAATTGATTTCCCCGAGGATCTCATTCGTGCCGAACAACACGTGTTGCCTCTGATCCATGAACGCTGAACACGATCCCAGGGCGCGTCCGCGCAAGACCACCCAGTTGCGCCGTATGTTGGCCGGCGATGAACTGGAATTCATCCTCGAGGCGCATAACGGCATCAGCGCACGCATCGTCGAGGAAGCCGGCTTCAGAGGCATCTGGGCCAGCGGGCTGGCCTTGTCGGCACAGTTCGGCGTGCGCGACAACAACGAGGCGAGCTGGACGCAAGTGGTCGACATGGTCGAGTTCATGGCCGATGTCACCACTATCCCCATTCTGCTCGACGGCGATACCGGCTACGGCAACTTCAATAACCTGCGCCGCCTGGTGCGCAAACTCGAACAACGTGGCGTGGCCGGCGTGTGCATCGAGGACAAACTCTTTCCCAAAACCAATAGCTTCATCGACGGTGAGCGTCAGGAGCTGGCCGACATCGATGAGTTCTGCGGCAAGATCGCCGCCGGCAAGGACTCGCAGGCCGACGACGACTTCTGCGTGGTGGCGCGCATCGAAGCGTATATCGCCGGCTGGGACACGCGCGAGGCATTACGCCGTGCGAGCGCCTATCACGCCGCTGGCGCCGACGCGATCCTGGTGCACAGCGCTTGGTCAACGCCCGAGCAGATTCTCGAATTCGCGCGCGAATGGGCTGATCGCGCGCCGCTGGTGATCGTGCCGACCAAATACTACAGCACACCCACCGTAGTGTTTCGTGAGGCTAAGGTGAGTCTCGTGATCTGGGCCAATCATCTGATCCGCAGCGCGGTCGACGCGATGCAGGAAACCGCGCGCCAGATTCATGCCGACCAGACGCTGGTCACGGTCGAAGATCAGATCGCGAGCGTGAAAGAAATCTTCCGTCTGCAAGGTGCCGATGAACTGGCACAAGCCGAGCGTCGTTATGTGTATGAGACGCGTCGCGAATCACGCGCGGTTATCCTCGCCGCCAGTCGCGGCGACGGACTGGACGATCTGACCGAAGATCGGCCCAAGGTCATGCTGCCAGTCAATGGCAAGCCCTTGTTGAAACGCCTGGTGGAACGCTGCCGCAAACAGCAGATCGACTCGGTCGTAGTGGTGGCCGGCTACAAGGCCGAACAGATCGACCTTAGTGGCATCGACATCGTGCACAACCCCCGTCATGCCACCACCGGCGAGCTGGCTTCGCTCCATTGCGCCCGCCATCTGTTCCGCGACGACTTGGTGGTGATGTATGGCGACCTCATCTTCCGCAGTTATGTGCTGCGTGGGCTCATGGAATCGGATCGCGAACTGACGGTGGTGGTCGACTCCCAATACGCCAACGCCAACAGCAGCGGCACACCCGATTACGCCTATTGCAGCGTTGTCGACGATCGTTCGCTGTGGGGCCAGGACGTGCTGCTGGAACGGGTGTCGGCACAACGCGAGGAACAGGGTGTGGCCGCGCATGGGCGTTGGATAGGCATGCTGCGCACCCGTGCAGGTGGGCGCGAATGGCTGGAAAGCGCACTCGATACCTTGGCCGGCACCGCAGATTTTGATCAGCTCGGCATGGGCGATCTGCTTAATCAGATCGTCGCGTGTGGTCATCCGGTGCGCGTCATCTACATCCATGGACACTGGCTCGATGTCAATTCAATCCGCGATCTGGAACAGGCCGGCCGCTTCACCGCCGGCCAACGCTGAGTATTCGTCGTCATGATTCATGCTCGCGATTTCGTCGACGCCGCCAAGCGGCGTGGCTTCAGCATCTATGCCGGTGTGCCCTGCTCTTTTCTCACCCCTTTCATCAACTTTGTCATTGGCGCGCAAGGCCTGCGTTATCTGTCGGCGGCCAATGAAGGTGATGCGGTCGCGATCGCGGCCGGTGCCTGGTTGGGCGGCAAGCGTGCAGTGGCGATGATGCAGAACTCGGGGCTTGGTAACGCCGTCAGCCCACTGACTTCGCTGACCTATACCTTTGGCATTCCAGTGCTGGTGGTCTGCACCCATCGCGGCGCACCCGGTGTCGCCGACGAACCGCAGCACGCCTTGATGGGCACCATCACCGCACAATTGTTCGAGACTATGAGAGTGCCGTGGGCAACGTTTCCGTGCGAGGTCGATGCCATCGAGCCGCTGCTGGACCACATCGACAATCACATGCGGACGCAGTCGCAGCCCTATGCGCTCATCATGCAGAAATCTACCTGTGAGGCCTTCCCCTTGAGCGCAGGCGCCATGCCCGTCGCGCGCACGGCGGCTGCTATCGGTGGCAGCGGTCACGGTCGCAACCCGCGACAACGAGCGAGCCGCGCTGTGGCGCTGGAACAGGTACTGGCCGCCAGTGACGATCGTCACACCGTCGTCATCGCAACTACTGGTTTTACCGGCCGCGAACTCTATGCGCTGGCCGACAGGCCTCAGCATTTCTACATGGTGGGTTCGATGGGCTGTGCTTCCGCGCTGGGTCTCGGCTTGGCACTGTCACGGCCCGATCTGCGCGTGATGGTGATCGACGGCGACGGCGCGGCACTGATGCGCATGGGCAATCTCGCCACGCTCGGCGCCTACAATCCGACCAACCTCATGCACGTGGTACTCGACAACGAAGCCCATGATTCTACCGGTGCACAGTCGACCGTCAGCGCTTGCACCGACTTCGCCGCGATCGCTGCCGCCTGCGGTTATGGACGTGTGCTGCGCAGCGACGATGTCGCCGAACTCGGGCTATTTCTCGCTGCGCGGGATGGCGTCGGCACGGGTTTCATGCACATGAAAATCGCAAGCGGCGCGCGTGACGACCTGCCGCGTCCGGCTATCACGCCAGCGGCAGTACGCGCACGGCTCATGCAGCACATCGGCACTGCGTCATGAGAACCATTCTGCTCAATCCCGGCCCGGTGACTTTAAGCGAGCGCGTGCGCGCCGCCCTGCTCGGCCCCGATCTCTGTCATCGTGAACAAGAGTTCACGAGCTTGCAGGATGGTCTGCGACGCAAGCTGTTGGCGGTCTATGAGCTGCCGGCAAGCGACTGGGCTGCGACCTTGCTGACCGGCTCGGGCACGGCAGCGGTGGAGGCCATGATCACCAGCATGGTGCCGCGCGATGGACGCCTGCTGGTGGCCGAGAACGGCGTCTATGGCGAGCGCATGAGTCGCATCGCCGAGGTCTACGGCATCGCCACTACGCGCGTTGGTGTGCCGTGGGGTGAACAACTCGATGTGGATGCCATCGCGCGCGCCCTTGAGGCAAGGCCCCATAGCCATGTGGCCGTGGTGCATCACGAGACCACCACCGGGCGCTTGAACTCCCTGGTGGCACTCGCCGCCGTCTGTCGCGACGCCAAGGTGGGCCTGTTACTCGATGGCGTCAGCAGCTTTGGCGCCGAGCAGCTCGATTTCGCGGCCTGGGGCATCGATGCCTGCGCGGCAACGGCTAACAAATGTCTGCACGGTGTACCCGGCACCGCCTTCGTCATCCTGCGACGCGCGGCGCTGGCGGCCGCTGCGATATCGCGCTCGGTGTATTTCGATCTGCGCGAGTACCTCGCCAAACAGGATGGCCACGGCACACCCTTCACCCAATCGGTACAAACCTTTTACGCACTGGACACGGCACTCGACGAATTCTTCGAGGCCGGTGGCTATATAGCGCGGCAGCGCTTGTTCCAAAAACGCATGGCTGAAGTGCGCGCGACCCTCGTCAGCCTGAATGTGCGGGCGCTGTTACCAACGCAGGAAACCTCCTGTGTATTGCATGCCTTCGAACTGCCGCAAGGTTGGACTTACCAGGACTTGCACGACGCACTCAAGGCGCGCGGCTTCATCATCTACGCCGGTCAGGGCGCACTCTCGGAACGGCTGTTCCGCATCTCGGCGATGGGGGATATCAGTGCGGACGATGTGGCGCGTCTATGCCGGGCGCTGCGGGAAGTACTGACGGCTTGAACGCGCGCGCCTCAGGCGCGGCGTGCGGCGGGGGCGTTGGTTTCGAGGGCGGCCAGACGGGTGCGCAAGAACTGCTCGAAGCCGGCCGCATCGAGCCCGGCATCGGCCAGCATCTCTTCGCGGGAACCGTGCTGAATCAAGCGATCGGGTAGGCCGCAGTTCGCAATTGCGACGGTCTCGCCATGGGCAGCCAGACATTCGTTGACCGCACTGCCGGCACCACCCGCCACCACATTCTCTTCAAACGTCACCAGGAGTTCGTGGCTGCGCGCCATCTCCAGCACCATGGCCTGGTCCAACGGTTTGACGAAACGCATATTGACGACCGTCAGATCGAGTTTCTCGGCGACTTCCAGCGCCGGCGCCAGCATCACGCCAAAAGCCAGCACCGCGACGCGGCGACCGCGACGGCGGAGTTCCGCCTTGCCTAAGGGCAATGCCGTCATCTCGTCCTCGATAGCCGCGCCCGGACCGGTACCACGCGGATAACGCACCACCGACGGACCCTCGAGAGTGAAGCCGGTATAGAGCATCTGCCTGCATTCGTTCTCGTCGGACGGCGTCATCACGGTCATGTTCGGCAGACAGCGCATGAAGGAGATGTCATAGCTGCCGTTGTGGGTCGGGCCGTCGGCACCGACCAGGCCGGCACGATCAAGGGCGAACAAGACGGGCAGATTCTGATTGGCGACGTCGTGGATGACCTGGTCATAACCACGCTGCAGGAAGGTCGAGTAGATGGCGACCACCGGTTTCAGACCATCGCAGGCCATGCCGGCCGCGACATTGACGCTGTGCTGCTCGGCAATGGCGACGTCGAAATAGCGGGTCGGAAATTCACGTTCAAAGCGCACCAGGCCCGAACCTTCGCGCATGGCCGGCGTGATCGCGACCAGGCGCCGATCGCGGGCTGCCATGTCGCATACCCAGTTGCCGAAGATGTCGCTGTAATTGAGTGCGCCCTTCTTGGCCGAGGCGACGATGCCCTGATTCGGATCGAAGGGGCTGACGCCGTGGTACTTGACCGGGTCGGCCTCGGCCGGGGCATAGCCCTTTCCTTTCTTGGTGATGACGTGCAACAGCTGCGGGCCGCGCAAGTGCTGCACGTTGCGCAGGGTATGCAGTAGCGCGTCCATATCGTGACCGTCTATCGGCCCGATGTAATTGAAGCCGAATTCCTCGAACAGTGTGCCGGGCACGATCAGGCCCTTCACGTGTTCCTCGGCACGGCGCGCGAGTTCCCATACCGACGGCATCTGCGACAGCACTTTCTTGCTGCCCTCGCGCACCGTTGTATAGAGCTTGCCCGACAGGATCTGGGCGAAGCGATTCGACAAGGCACCGACGTTCGGCGAGATCGACATATTGTTGTCGTTCAGGATCACCAGCAGATCGGTATCGAGGTCACCGGCGTGGTTCAGCGCCTCGAAGGCCACACCTGCGGTCATCGCGCCGTCACCGATGACGGCTACCGCGCGGCGGTTGGAGCCGGTCAGCTTGGCGGCGATGGCCATGCCGAGGGCGGCGCTGATGGAGGTACTGGAATGGCCGACGCTAAAGGTGTCGTAGACGCTCTCTTCGCGCTTCGGGAAAGGTGCCAGACCCTGGGCCTTGCGGATGGTGCGCAGGCGGTCCTTGCGGCCAGTCAGAATCTTATGCGGATAGGCTTGGTGGCCGACGTCCCACACGATGCGATCGTCGGGCGTGTTGTACAAGTAATGCAGGGCCACCGTGAGTTCAACGGAACCTAGGCCGGCGGCAAAATGTCCGCCACTCTGGCTGACCGACTCCAGCAGGAAGGCACGGACTTCAGCGGCTACCTGCTCCAGCGCGGATTCGGGCAGGGCGCGCAGATCAGCAGGGAGATCGATCTTGTCGAGCAAAGGATAATGCGAACTTTGTGTCATGGAGCGTCGATTCTCACCGATACAGGCAACCCGGCGGCGGGCCGTGAATTATGGGGAGCGCGCATAGGCCTTGCAAGCCAAAGCAGGCGCACTCGAATGCTGAGCGGTCGCGTTGGGGACGCCTGTTTGAAGGTCTGATTCGCGTCGTTTTGCGTGCCTGACAACGCGCCAATTTCCGACCATGGGCCTGTACTTTCCCGCCCCATTACAGTATGGTTTCGCGCCATTGTGCTTCAAACACCAATTATTTGGAACACAAAAAGAAGTTCCTGTTTATTTTATAGGGTTAAAGCATGGCCGTTCCTCTCATTCAGCAGTATCGCGTCGGTCGATATATTCTTGGGCAGAAGCTCAAGGGTAATAAGCGCTATCCGCTGGTGCTGATGTTGGAGCCTTTGTTCCGTTGCAATCTTGCCTGCGCCGGTTGCGGCAAGATCGATTACCCCGATGAAATCCTCGACAAGCGTCTGTCCTATGAGGATTGCATGCATGCTATCGATGAGTGTGGCGCGCCGGTGGTTTCCATCGCTGGCGGCGAACCGCTCATCCATAAAGACATCGTGCGCATCGCCCAAGGCTTCATCGAGCGCAAGAAATTCGTCTACTTGTGCACCAATGCACTCTTGCTCGACAAGAAGATGGACGAGTTCGAGCCGAGTCCCTATCTGACCTTCTCCATCCACCTCGATGGCGGCCGCGAACGTCATGACACCTCGGTCTGCCGTGAGGGCGTATTCGACAAGTGCCTCGAAGTGATCAAGAAGGCCCTCGCTCGCGGCTTCCGCGTGACGGCCAACTGCACACTGTTCCAAGGTGAAACCGCCGAGGAAGTGGCGCAGTTCATGGATGAAATGATGGCGCTCGGCCTTGAAGGCGTGACCATTGCGCCCGGCTACAATTATGAGCGCGCCCCGCAGCAAGATGTGTTCCTCGGTCGTCAGCGTAGCAAGCAGCTGTTCCGCGACATCTTCCGTTTGGGCCGCGGCCGCAAGTGGCGCTATAACCAGTCCTCCATGTACCTGGACTTTCTGGCCGGCAATCAGACCTACGAGTGCACGCCGTGGGGCGCCGTCACCCGGAATGTATTTGGCTGGCAGAAGCCGTGCTACCTGCTGGTCGGCGAAGGTTATGCGCCGACCTACAAGTCGCTCATCGACGATACCCCCTGGGAGAACTACGGCACTGGCCGCAATCCCAAGTGCGACAACTGCATGATGCATTGCGGTTACGAAATGACAGCGGTCGATGATACTTTCGCCCATCCCTTGAAGGCCGCCCGCGTCGCCCTGTTCGGGCCACGCACCGATGGCCCGATGGCACCCGAGCTGCCCTTCACCTACGAACAAGAACCGGCCAGCAAGCCGCGTCTCGTCGCGTCAGGCGAAGCCGGTAGCGGCGCGAGCTGCGGCTCTAAACGCGTCGCCTGAGTCGTTCTTCTGCATGCCGCCGCGCCGAGTCCACTCGCGCGGCCGGTCATGCCGATAATCCCCACCATGTTATTGACCGCGACGGCCTTGTCGGCCCTGCTGTGGCTGACGGTGCTGGTACTGCCCTGGCGACCGTGGTCAACTGCTGAACGCCTGAACATTCCGGCCGACTTGAGTTCAGTCGATCTGAGCGATGTCACCGTACTCATCCCCGCCCGCGACGAAGCGAGTTGCATCGCTGACACCCTGCGCGCATTGAGCATGCAGGGCAATATCGGCCGCATCGTGCTGGTCGATGATCAGAGCAGCGATGGCACCGGCGATGTCGCGCGCGGCGTCGGACTCGATAACCTGAAAATACTGGACGGCGCACCCCTGCCGGCCGGCTGGAGCGGCAAGCTGTGGGCCCTACAGCAAGCCTCGATCGAAGTCGAATCGCCCTACATTTTGTTGCTCGACGCCGACATTGAACTTGGCAACCGCGCCCTGGCCGCGCTTAAGAACCACATGTTAAGCAACGACCTGTCGCTGGCCTCGGTGATGGCCACGCTGCATATGGGCAATGCCTGGGAAAAGCTGTTGCTGCCGCCCTTCATTTATTTCTTCAAGCTCATCTATCCCTTCGCGCTCTCGAATCGCCCGCGTTCGCCGATCGCGGCGGCAGCTGGCGGCTGCGTGCTGTTACGCACGGAGACGCTGCGTGCTATCGGTGGCTTCGAGTCGCTGCGCGAGGCCATCATCGACGATTGCACCCTGGCCAAACGCGTCAAACGCCAGGGCGGACGCACCTGGCTGGGCTTGAGTCGCGAAGTGCGTGCGATTCGACCTTACGAAACCCTGGCCAACATCTGGAATATGGTGGCGCGCACCGCCTTCACCCAACTGCGCTATTCGAATGCATTGCTCGCTGTCTGCACGCTCATGCTGGGTTTGAGTTTCGTCGCGCCCCTGGTCGGGCTGTGCAGCGGCACGCCGGCGACCGTCGCCGCTGCGCTGGTGGCCTTGGCCGCAATGAGCTGGTCCTATCGACCGACCATCCAGTTCTACGGTCTGCATCCACTTTGGATCGGGACTTTAAGTTTCGCGGCCTGCTTGTTCCTGGCCATGACCTGGACTTCCGCCTGGCGTTACTGGAGCGGAGAACGCAGCCGCTGGAAGAGCCGCAGCTACGATAAGATTCAAGGCGATTGAACCGGCGCGCTCGCACCCCATCTATTGGAGGCGAGTCACTGTCTCGCCAAGCTTTGGGTGGACCGCTCACGTTTGCCTACCCGCACTGCCCCCGGGCCACCACAGCGTGGCCACAAAAGGACGAACCGTGATGAAACTACTGAAGTCTGTGCTTGCCGCCTCCCTCTTGTTGCTGTCCGGTCTGGCCGGTGCGGTCGATGATGGCGCCGCCAAAGCCGTGGTCGAAAAGCTCCACGCGTCCCTGCTTGCCGCCATGAACGGCGGCGCGCCGCTCGGTATGCAAGGTCGCGAGGACATGCTCGCGCCCGTCATCGAAAGCAGCTTCGACTTTGATTCCATTTGCCGCATCGTCACCGGTCGCTACTGGAAGGCCGCCACCGACGAGCAGAAAGCGCGCTTCACCAGCGTTTTCAAGAAGCTCAGCGTAGCAACCTATGCGAACAATTTTTCGAGCTTTGCAGGGGAAAAATTCCAGACCGAGGGCAGCGAGGCCGATCATGATGCCTTGGTCATCCGCACGACCCTGCACCCGACCGATGGCGACCCCGTGCCGCTCAATTATTTGTTGCGCCAGACCAACGGCGAATGGCGGATCGTGAACGTGGTCGCCCAGGGGGTTTCGGATCTCTCGCTCAAGCGCGCCGATTACACGGCCGTTATCAAGAACGAAGGCTTTGATTCGCTGATCAATCGCCTGGAGAAGAAGATCGCCGAAATGAGTAAAGCTTCGTAAGCTAACGGTTGCTAGCCGTAGTGCGGATCAACAACGATTGTGGCAATATTCTTACTGAAACCCCAAGCCTGCGGAACTTCCAACATGACTGAGTTCAGTGCCCTGTCGCGCCTGCTTGCCGCGACTGCCGTCCTGCTTGCCGTTGCCGGCTGTGCGTCGAATGACGCCGCCAAAAACAGTGGCGACCCCTATGAAAGCTTGAACCGCAAGTTCTATACGTTCAACGACACCCTGGACAAACATTTCGTTGAGCCGGTCGCCAAGAAATACGCCGAGTACACGCCCAATCCCGTTCGCAACAGCATCACCAATTTCTTCGACAACACCGGCTATCTGAACACCATCGCCAACGACCTGCTGCAAGGCAA
>JAYWAC010000339.1:0-21202 GCA_043782755.1 Pseudomonadota bacterium
CATGGCCTCGTTGCCACCGGATGAACACGAGATCCTGGTCTTGCGCACCACCCACGAAATGCATGCGCGCGGCGACTGGATAGTGCCCTACTTCAACGATGTGCCACGGCTCAAAAAGCCACCGCTCAGCTATTGGCTGACCGGGCTCGTGGCTTACGCGAGCGGCGCCGAAGGCAAAGTAGTCGCGTGGCATGGGCGCTTGTCGTCCTTGCTCGCGGGGCTCGCGATGGCCGCCATGCTGCTGTGGACGGGGCGACGTTTCTACGGCGAGCGCGCCGCGCTGTACGCGACGGGTATGTTCGTCGGCTCGGTGGGCTTTTTTACTTACACTCACGATGGCCGGCCCGATTTTCTCTATGCGGCGCTGTGTACAGCGGGCTGGATGGCAGGGGCGGTGGGGTTGGTCGAAGCACGCGGTGCGCGGGCGCGACCGATACTCGTGATGTGGCTGGCCTTTGCTCTGGCGACACTCGCCAAAGGCCCGCATATTCCCTTCATGCTGGTGGTGGCGATGGCGCTTTATTGTGTCACTCGCCGTCCTCGCGGCAGCTTGTCACCGCGTGGCTTGCGTCCTTTAGCCGGAATGGCGCTGGTCGCTTTGCTCACCGTGCCGTGGTGGCTGGCGCTGCATGCGCGGGTCGACCCGCATGCGGTGCGCGGTTCGCAGCTCGCCGGTCGCCTATTGGTGCCGCAGCTCAAACATTTGTTCAACGGCTATTACCTCTATCGACCGCTGCAATTGTTGTTGCCGTGGCTGCCGCTCGCGCCTGTGGCCTGGATTGCCGCCGCTCGCGCGCGCGGCGCGGCGCGACCGTTCACGGTTTATCTGGCCTTCTGCATCTGCGCGGTGGCCGTGGGCCTCAGCCTCGGCGTGCAGCAGCGCTATTTCTACATGCTGCCGGTCATGCCCGCGCTGTGTTTGCTGGCGGGTCATGGGCTCGCCACTTTGGAAGCAGAACGCCCGCGTTTGAGTATCGGGCTCTGTGTACTTCAGGCCTTGTTGCTCGCGGGCGGTGCCAGCTGGCTATTCATAAGTCACCACGACCTTGCCTGGTTGCCGGTGGCCCTCATCGCGGCCTTGCTGGCCGGCGCTTTGGCCATGCGAGTAATGGGCTCTCCTAGTGTCGGGGCATGGATGATGGCGGTCGTGCTGTCGGCCGCGTGCTTCGCTCGTTATGCCGATGGGCATGTGCTGTGGAGCATTGCGCGCTTCCAGCGCCACGAACTCGCCGACGCGGTGGCCGACCAGGTGGGCCCGAACCAAGCGCTGTTCAGTTTTGCTCTGACCCCCGTGCTCTACATCCAGGTCACGGGTCGTGCCATTCTGGAGCTACCGTCCGTGGCGGCCATCGAGCGCGCCATGGGTGAGCGACATCTGAAGCAGGCTTACGTGCTGGCGCTGGTCAAACGTCAATCGGAATTGGCCGCCAGCTTCGAGGTGCGCGAGCTTGCGCTCATGCCGCGTAAAGCCAACGATCGTGCCGGACTTTTTCTTATCATTCTCCCCAGCCAATGAAGTCGAATCGTCATGCTTGAAAACCTATTTCAAAACAACGCTACCTGGGCTCAAGAGCGGGTGCGCACCGATCCTGAATTCTTTCGTCGCCTGGCTCGTCAGCAGGCGCCCGAATACCTGTGGATAGGTTGCAGCGACAGCCGCGTGCCGGCCAACGAGATCATCGGCCTCGACCCGGGCGAGGTCTTCGTCCATCGCAACGTCGCCAACCTGGTCATTCATTCCGACATGAACTGCTTTGCGGTTTTGCAGTTCGCAGTCGAGGTGTTGAAGGTGCGCCATGTGATCGTCTGTGGCCATTACGGTTGCGGCGGTGTGCGCACTGCGCTGGACGAGGTCTCTCACGGTGTTATCTCCAACTGGCTGCGACCGATACGTGAGCTGGCCGATCTGCGTTCCGTGGAACTCGAGGAAACCGAATCCCGCAGCGCCTACGAAGACAAGCTGTGCGAGTTCAACGTGCAGCGCCAGGTCGATAATCTCAGCAACTCGACGGTGCTGACCGACGCCTGGCGTCGCGGCCAGGACGTGACTCTTCACGGCTGGGTTTACGGCTTGAAAGATGGGTTATTGCGCGATTTGAAAGTAAGTCGGAGCTGTTAATGTTTAGCCGCTCAATATAATCTAAAATATTAAATTTAATTCATAATATATTGATTATTATATTTATATTTCGTTTTTCTCATGTCTTTTCGAGAAACTGTTTTAAGCTGCTGATTTTTCAGCAGACGGTGACTGCTTAAAAGCTCGTTTTCACTTATGAGTAATGGAAATTAAATAAATAAAAACAATAACATTTAATCTTAAATTAATTTAAATTCTGTATCCAAGAATTGATAGCAATAGCTGCCGAGGGAGAACCCTGCCATGAACCAAGCCGATCTGGATCTGTGCTATCTCAGCGCCACCGAAGCCTTGGCCCGATTTGCGGACCGCAGCCTGTCACCGGTCGAGCTGTGCCGGGCACTGATCGCCCGCAACGAGGCGGTCAATCCTGCTCTGAATGCGCTGACCGACAGCTACTTCGATGAAGCGCTGACCCAGGCGCGTGCAGCGGAGACGCATTATCGCAACCCCAAATCGGGGCGTAACCGCCCGCTCGAAGGTCTGACAGTCGCGATCAAGGATTTCCATTCGGTCAAGGGCCGAATCACGACCTACGGCTCCAAGGCCTACGCCGACTTCAAACCCGACAATACTGCGCCGACCGTCGAGCGCTTATTGAAGGCCGGCGCCATCATGCTGTCGCGCACCACCACGCCGGAGTTCGCCCACGCCGGCATCACCAAGAGCCCGCTATGGGGCGTCACCCGCAATCCCTGGAATACCGACTGCACACCTGGCGGCTCGTCCGGTGGTTCAGCGGCGGTGATCGCCGCCGGCATGGCCACACTGGCCGACGGCACCGATGGTGGTGGCTCCTGTCGCATCCCGGCTGCGTTTAGTGGCGTGGTCGGCTACAAGCCACCGTTTGGACGCAATCCGCTGGACCGTGAACATCCGCTCGAAAACCTGCTGCATTACGGCCCGATCACGCGCTCGGTGGCCGATGCGGCGCTGATGCAGAACGTGATGTCGGGCCAGCATGTCGCCGACCAGTGTTCGTTGCGCGAGAAACTGGTGTTGCCAGAGGCCTTCGAGTCGGTGCGCGGTATGAAGATCGCTTTCTCGATGGATCTCGATTACTACCAGATCGCACCGGACGTGCGGAAGAACACCCTCGAGACGGTGCGCGCCTTGAAGCGGCTAGGCGCGAAAGTCGAGGAAGTCACACTGGGTTGGAATTACGGCGTGTTGGACGCCTGGATGACGCGCTGGGAAGGCATCTTCGCCGACATCGGCGGGCCGTTGCTGCCGCGCTGGCGCTATGAGATGACGCCGTTGTGCGTCAAGTTGATCGAGAACGGCCTTAAGCACAACGCGGCGCGTTTCTATCACACCAATGTCACGCGCGGCGAGATGTTCAAAGGCCTGGGGGCGGTGCTCGAACGCTATGACGCCTTGCTCTGCCCGACGCTCGCGGTCTCCAGCCTGCCGGCGGATCACGACGATGGCGGACCGGACATCCTCATCAATGGCAAGGCCGTCCCTGCCTATCTCGGCTGGACCTTGACCTATCCGTTCAATCTCATGGCCTGGTGCCCAGTCATCAGCGTGCCTAGCGGCTTTGGCGCGACCGATATGCCGACCGCTGTTCAAGTCGTGGGGCGGACTTTCGACGACCCGACGGTATTCCGCATTGCCTCCGCCCTGGAAAAGGCGCGGCCGTGGCGTGGTCGGCGGCCGAATATCTGATGACGATGGCGTTAGCGTGGGTGTGTCCGCCACGAGTCTGCCGATCCCTGGCGTGATGCCGCCGAACTTTGTTCGTTATATGCCTTCATGAGCACTGACTCCTCGAATTTCGATGAGGTCAATGCCCGCTTTCGCGGCGTCATCGACGCCGCGGTCGATGGCATCATCCTGATCGACGAGTGCGGCGTGATCGAGACCTTCAATCCCGCTGCCGAACGCATCTTCGGTTGGACTGCCGATGAGGTCATCGGGCACAACGTCGCTATGCTGATGCCCGAACCCGACGCCGGCCGTCACGACAGCTATCTCAAACGCTATCTCGGTGGCGGGCCAGCGCAAATCATCGGTATCGGCCGGGAAGTGGTCGGGCGCCGTCGCAATGGTCAGCTGTTTCCCCTGGAGCTTGCGGTTGGTGAACTGCAAGGCCTCGCGCCGCGCCGCTTCGTCGGCATGGTGCGCGATATTTCCCGCCGCCGCGCCATGGAGCAGGCGCTCGCGGCGCGCGAACAGGAGCTCAGGCTCATGTTCGATGGCGCGCCTATCGGCATGTTCACTGCCGGCCTCGACGGGCAGTTCAATGAGGTCAATCCGGCGCTGGTCACGCTGCTCGGCTACAGCGCACCGGCGCTGCTCGAAATGCGCTGCGCTGACTTGACCCACGAAAGCGACCGCGAGTTGTTGGAGCGTTCTTATCGTGGCCTCGTCAGCGGCACGCGCTCGTCGTTCAACTGCCGCTTGCGCTGGCTGCGCAGCGACGCTGAAGTATTGACGGTGGCACTGCATGCGGCGCTGGCCGCTGGCAGCAAGAGTGCCGGCTTCATCATCGGTCAGGTCATCGACCACAGCGAGCAACTACGCTCGGAACTCGAATCGCGCGAGGCGCGCGAACGGCTCGCGCATGTCGGACGAGTGACTACGTTGGGCGAGATGGCATCGGCCATTGCCCATGAGATCAATCAGCCGCTGACCGCCATTTCGTCCTATTCCCAGGCCTGCATTCGGCTCATGAACCAGGGCAATGCCGATCAGTCGTTATTGCTCGAATCCCTGCAGGCGATCGCCGCCCAGGCTTTGCGCGCCGGCGACGTGGTGCGACGCATCCGTGGCTTCGTCGGCCACCGTGATGGCGGACGCGAAACGGCGGACTTAAACGAGGTCATAGCCAGCGTGCTGGCGCTGGCGGCGATAGACGCCGCCGCCAATCAAGCACGGATCGTGACCGCGCTGGCGGCCGAGTTACCGCCTGTACTGGTCGACCCGGTACAGATCCAGCAGGTTTGTCTCAACCTCATGCGTAATGCCATTGACGCCATGTTGGAACTGCCCGAGCACAAGCGGGTGTTGCACATTGAAACCCGGCTTGGCGAGGAGCGTGTGGAGGCGGTCTTTACCGATAGCGGGCCGGGTGTCGATGTCACCATGCGCGAGCGCCTGTTCCAGCCGTTTCAGACCACCAAAGTCGAGGGCATGGGTATGGGCTTGTCGATCAGCTTTTCGATCGTTTCCGCCCACGGTGGCAGCCTGCGATACTCCGATGCGCCGCAGGGCGGCGCGCGCTTCACAATTACCTTACCCCTGGCCTTACCCGTGGCCTTGAGTTCCGCATGATGACGCTGATACAGACGGTATTCGTGGTCGATGACGACGTCGCAGTACGTCAGTCGCTGAGTTTGCTGATCCGCTCCATGGGGCTGACGGTCGAGGCCTTTGAGTCGGCCCAGGCCTTTCTGTCGATGTGCGATCCGGAGCGCTCGGGTTGCCTGGTGCTGGATATCCGCATGCCGGGCATGAGCGGTCTCGATATGCAGGAAGAACTGCATCGTCGCGCCATCGACCTGCCGGTGATCTTTATCACTGGCCACGGTGACGTGGCGATGGCGGTGCGGGCGATGAAGCTCGGTGCCGTCGATTTCATCGAAAAGCCCTTCAATGATCAGCACTTGCTGGACCGCATCAACCAAGCCTTGGAAGTGGATCGCGCCGCCCGCGCCGCGCGCGCGGAAAAGGCTACGTTGGCTTCTCGTATCGCACTGCTCTCGCCGCGCGAGCGCGAAGTGATGGAACGCATCGTCGCCGGCCAGGCCAACAAGGTCGTCGCCATCGAACTCGGCCTGTCGGAACGCACCGTGGAAATCCACCGCGCTAAAGTCATGACCAAGACCGGTGCGCGCTCCCTCGCCGAATTAGTGACCATGGTCAATCGCTACACGGACGAGTAGGGCAGCATCGTCTCGCCTTAGTGTTCCACTCCGCTTCACTCCACTCCACTCCATTGTGGGTCCGACTTCAATCGGACATTCCTTCCAGAGCGTAGGTCGGTGGCACGTTTTCTAATGTCCGACTGAAGTCGGGCCCACAAGGATGGGCATCCGAGCGCGCGAAGCCACAGCCGTCTGACCCGTCCGCTAGGTACTTCCCGAAGCGCCTTTACGCGAAACCGCGAATTTCGGTAGCGGGCGCTGCTGCCTATAAATAGCCCACACGATTTTTCACAAGTTTGGGGTTCAGCAATGCGCGGCAATGTTTTTGATTTCCCGAAACTCGCGGTGTCCTGTGGTGAATGCCAATGGTCGCGTTCCTGTCTCGCCCAGGGATTCCCCCAGGGATTCGCCGTGACCGGCGCGAACGAAGAAGGCCCGGGGCTGCGTTGCGCGGCGCCGCTGAAACGCAACGCTCATGTCTTTCAGCAGGGTGAGGCGCTGGAATTCCTCTACATCCTGCGCTCAGGTTCGGCGAAGTCCTATCTCGACAATGCCGACGGCCTGGAACAGATAGTCGCGTTTCATTATCCGGGCGATCTGCTCGGCTTCGATGCGGTCGCCAACGGCCATCACCAGACCGCTGCGGTGGCGCTCGAAACCGCCTCCCTGTGCCGCATCCCCTTCAGCGCGATTGAATCGGTTGCCGCACGCACGCCCAAGTTGTGGGCGGAAGTGATGCGCTCGGCGGCACGTCAGATGATGGAAAAGAACAACCACGCCCTGCTGCTCGGTCAGAAGTCGGCACAGGCGCGTTTCGCCAGCCTCCTGCTGTATCTCTCCAATCGTTTCGCCGCACGCGGTTGCTCGCGCAGCGAGTTCAATCTCAGCATGCCGCGACAGGACATCGCCAATTATCTGTCCTTGGCCGTCGAGACCGTCAGCCGTCTGTTCGGCGATTTGCAGAGCCAGGGCATCATCACGGTCGATCGTCGTTATGTACGCATCCTGTCGCTGGACAAATTGCGTGCGATAGCCGGTGAATCAGCCACTGTTGCGGCCCGCATAGGCGCGCAGTAATACGCCGGCGATGACAGACATGGGCGCAGACCACACCGCCGCGCGCGATCCTGCTCCCAGTGTGCTGGTGGTCAACCAGGACCCGGTGGCGCGCAATCGCATCGTCGCCGTTCTGGCGGCCGCCCATTTCGATGTGAGCGCCTGCGCCAGCGCAGCCGAGGCGCTGGCCCTGCTGCGCATCGCGCGACGCAATGCGATGGTGGTCGATGCTTCCTTGGAAGGCAGCACCAGCGTCGAACTCTTGCGTGCCTGTGTCGCGGCCGGCGTGGCGCCAGCCGCCATCATGACCTCCGCTCGCGGCGAAATTGAAACTGCGGTTGAAGCTATGCGCGAAGGGTTCAGCGACTACGTTGCGGAGCCCTTCGATGAACGCCTGACCCAGGCGCTGCTGAGTGCCTTGTCGTCCTCATCCAACAGCCCCAGTTGAATGTTGTTCCGTGGGTCCGACTTCAGTCGGACATTGAAGGGCGCGCCATCGGGATAGGCTATGGCAGCAATGTCAGACTGAAGTCTGACCCACAATGACAGGTGCGCCATTGAGATAGGTTCTGGCGGCAATCTCAGACTGAAGTCTGACCCACAATGACCTGCTCCGGCGTCCCCTGTTACATCTTCATCTCGCCACGCACGTCCACCGTCACCCGCTTCACCACCCGCCACTGCGCCGTGGAAGCATCCACATACCAGGGACCTTGCTGCAGTGGGTCGACGTGGCCGACGTAGACACCATTGCCGGCATGGGTCAGGGCCAGTGTGCGATCGATGTCGTCTTGCGTGGCGTGGTTCAAGTGCAGCTCGATTTGGTCGGGGTAACTGAAGTCTGAGTGAGCGGTGAAACGCAGCGTCAGCGCGCCATCGCTGGACAACTCCGGTGAGAACGCAAGGCCAGCAGCCTTGGCGTAGTCTTCGCGCGCCAGCACTTTATTGATCTCGAGGCCCTGCGCGTAATAGTCGTCGACGACCAGGCTGTCGGCACTTTTGATGGCGATGCCGAGGGTGATGAACGACGCGACGACCACGGTCGCCGGCAGGCCGAACACCAGCCAGGCGAGCGGTTCTTGATGCCAGCGCTCGGCAACGCGTGGCTTGGCGGGAGTGACTACAGTTTCGGTCATGGTCTTGGCCCCAGAAATTTGGCGTCGTGGCTGAATTTGAGTGTCGTGTCGTCGGCTGCTGTAAGGATGAAGTGCACGGTGGTGCTGATCGCCGCAAGTTTCTCCTCGTGGGCACGCAGGATAACCGCGACGTCGGTCACGCCACCGGCCGGCACCGACACCGCGCCAGTGGCGACCGACAGTTCGAGGCCGTCGATACCCGCCGCGCTCAGATGGAACTCACGGGGGTGATCGGCGAGATTCAACACCTTCAAGGTGTAGACGTTCTCGATCATGCCAGCGCGTTCACGGTAGAGCTGGTTGCGATCGCGAATCACGTCCAGGCCGAGCGGCGCGCGGGTGGTCAGCAGATACAGGAAGAGCAGGGCGACCGCCGCCAGCAGTCCGGCGTAGATCAACACGCGCGGGCGGATGAGGCGGCTCGGCTGGCCGTCCATCGCGTTCTGGGTGGTGTAACGGATGAGATTGGGCGCGTAGTCCATTTTGCTCATCACGACATTGCAGACGTCGATGCAGGCCGAGCAGCCGATGCATTCGTATTGCAGACCCTGACGGATATCGATGCCGGTCGGGCAGACCTGCACGCACATCGTGCAGTTGATGCAGTCGCCAAGCCCCTTGGCCTTAGGGTCGGCGCCGGCCTGACGCGAGCCGCGCGGGTCACCGCGTGCCTGGTCGTAGGAAATGATCAGCGTGTCCTTGTCGAACATTGCACTCTGAAAGCGCGCATAGGGACACATGTATTTGCATACCTGTTCGCGCATATAGCCGGCGTTGCCATAGGTGGCGAAGCCGTAGAACACCATCCAGAAAGATTCCCACGGACCGACCGAGAAACTCGCGAGTTCCTGACCGAGTTTAGCGGCAGGCGTGAAGAAGGCGACGAAGGTGAAGCCGGTCCAGGCCGCGAAGCTTAGCCACAATAATTGCTTGGTGGCCTTGATGCGGAGCTTGCGTGCGCTCCACGGTGCCTGGTCGAGTTTCATCTGTTGCTGGCGTGACCCTTCCACTAACCGTTCCATCCACAGAAAGACTTCCGTCCACACCGTCTGCGGGCATGCGTAGCCACACCACAGTCGACCGGCCAGCGCAGTGAAGAGGAACAAGGACAGGGCGCCCATCATGAGCAGCAGAGTCAGCAGCAGAAAGTCCTGCGGCCAGAAAGTCAGACCGAAGATATAAAACTTGCGCGCGGGCAGGTCGAACAATACCGCCTGACGCCCCGCCCAGGACACCCACGGCAGGCCGTAGAACAAGCCCAGCAGACCGAGCACGGCGGCCGTGCGCAGCGCAGCGAAAGTGCCATGGACTTCACGCGGATAGATCTTCTGACGCTTCTCATAAAGCGTCTGCTCGACAGTCTCCGGCGTGGTAAGCGGTGCAGCGATCTGCGGTCTCGGTTCAGTCATCAACATGGGGAGTCTCGGTGACGGACTCCGATGCGGGAGGGTAGGTAAATGCCACCGCCAGGGCACCGGAGGCTGCAGTCAAAAGCCAAAATAAAAAGAATCCAATCGTGTAGGCGCCGCTGCGACTGACCTCCGGGAAGCTCACGCAGTAGCGCAGTTCCTCGGGGTCGATGACGCTGAAAAAAATGCCGGTCGCGACGGCGGCAAGCAGGAAGGACAACCACATCACGGCGCCGAAGCGCGCGGGGACGGGCATCCAGCGGGTCGGCACGAAGAGTGGCAGCATGCTTGGACTCACATCATGACGAGGACGGTACGGCCTTATTTGGCCGGCGCGTTGCCCTTGCTGAAACTGTATACATAGGCCGCCAGCAGATGGACTTTGGCTGCGCCCAGGAATTCGCGATGGGCCGGCATGCGGCCATTGCGTCCCTTGGCTATGCTCTCGACGATGCGCTCGCGCGTGCCGCCGTACAACCAGATGTCGTCAGTCAGATTGGGCGCACCCATTGCGACATTGCCCTTGCCTTCGGCGCCATGACAGGCGATGCAGGTGGTGCTGAATAGTTTCTGGCCGGCATCGACCTGGGCTTGATCGACTTGACGGCCGGCCAGGTGCTCGACATAGCTCGCGACGTTTTGCACACCTTCCTCACCGAGGAGGGCACCCCAGGCCGGCATGGCCGCCTGACGACCGTTGAGGATGGTCTGCTCGATGGTGTCCGGCGCGCCGCCGTACAACCAGTCGTTGTCGGTCAGATTAGGAAAGCCGCGTGCGCCGCCGGCATCCGAGCCATGGCATTGCGTGCAGTAGGTCGCGAACAACCGCTTGCCAACGCCCAGCGCCTCGGCATCGTCGGCGAGCTTGGCGATGTCGGTGCCCTTGTACTTGTCGAACAGCGGTCCGTAGGTCGCTTCGGCCTGTGCCATTTCAGCTTCATATTGATTCTGTTCGGTCCAACCCAGCATGCCCTTGAAGGCGCCGAGGCCGGGATAGGCGATCAGATAGCCGATGCCCCACACCAAGGTGATGTAGAACATATTCAACCACCACTTCGGCATCGGGTTGTTGTATTCCGCCAGATCGCCGTCCCAGGTATGACACATGGTTTCAACTTGCTCGCCGTGGCCAGGGCGGCGGGCATTGGCCTGGCGCCAAGTGAACCACAGCAGTCCGACGATGCTGAGCACCGTCGTGACAGCAATAAAAATGCTCCACATTGCACTGTTGAAATCCGCCATGGTCAGCGCACTCCCTTCTCGATCTCGTCTGTTTCGTCGTCCAGCGGCATGCGCGCTGCTTCATCGAATTCAGCTTTGCGCGCGCCGCTCATGGCCCAGGCCGTGATGCCGACGAAAATCAGCGCGGCGACCACGGTCCAGGCGGTAAAGAAAGTACTCATGTCGATTACCTCCGGGTCTTGACTGCGGTGCCGAGATTCTGCAGATAGGCGATCAGCGCGTCGGCTTCGGTCTTGCCCTTGATCGCCTCCGGTGCCTTGGCAATCTCATCGTCGGTATAGGGCAGACCCAAGGTCCGCAGCACACTCATGCGCTTGGAAATGGTGTCGGTTGTCAGCTCAGTCTTCGCCAACCAGGGATAGCCCGGCATGATCGATTCCGGCACCACATCGCGCGGATTATTGAGATGCACGCGATGCCAATCGTCGCTGTAACGGCCGCCGACCCGGTGCAGATCGGGACCGGTGCGCTTGGAGCCCCACTGAAAGGGATGGTCGTAAACGAATTCCCCCGCCAATGAATAATGGCCATAGCGCTCGGTCTCGGCGCGGAACGGACGGATCATCTGCGAATGGCATAGATAGCAGCCTTCGCGGACATAGATATCGCGTCCGACCACTTCCAACGCGCTGTAGGGCTTCAAGCCTTCCACCGGTTGGGTGGTGGTCTGCTGAAAGAACAGCGGCACGATCTGAACCAGACCGCCGACACTGATGGTCAGGATGATCAGGATCATCATGAACCCGATGTTGACTTCGATTTGTTCGTGTTTCATCGACCTGCGTCTCCCTCAGTGCGCCATGGCCGGCGCGGGAATTTCAGCCACCACGGGCGTGCCGCCTTTGCAGGTGCGCCACATGTTGTAGCCCATCACCAGCGTGCCGCCGAGGTACAAGACACCGCCCAACGTACGAATGATGTAGAACGGGTGAGTTGCGGTGACCGACTCGATGAAGCTGTAGGTCAAGGTGCCGTCGCTGTTGACCGCGCGCCACATCAAGCCTTGCATGACACCCGCCACCCACATCGCGGTGATGTAGAGCACGATGCCGATGGTCGATGTCCAGAAATGAATCTCTACCAGCTTCAAGCTGTAGATCTCACGACCATACATACGTGGCAGCAGGTAGTAGATACAACCCAGCGACATGAAGCCGACCCAGCCCAGCGCACCGGAATGCACGTGACCGATAGTCCAGTCGGTGTAGTGGGACAGCGCATTGACGGTCTTGATCGACATCATCGGTCCCTCGAAGGTCGACATGCCGTAGAACGACACCGCCACGATAAAGAAGCGCAGCACCGGGTCGGTACGCAGTTTGTGCCAGGCACCGGACAGCGTCATCATGCCGTTGATCATGCCGCCCCAGGACGGCGCGAGCAGGATCACCGACATCACCATGCCTAAGGACTGCGTCCAGTTCGGCAGCGCGGTGTAGTGCAGATGATGGGGACCGGCCCAGATGTAGGTGAATACCAGCGCCCAGAAATGCACGATCGAGAGGCGATAGGAATACACCGGCCGCTCGGCCAATTTGGGAATGAAGTAATACATGAGGCCGAGGAAGCCGGCGGTCAGGAAGAAGCCCACCGCGTTATGGCCGTACCACCACTCCACCATGGCGTCCTGCGTGCCGGCGAACAGCGAATAGGACTTGGTGAGCGTCACCGGCAAGGCGAGGCTGTTGACAATGTGCAGCACGGCGATGGTGATGATGAAGGCGGCAAAGAACCAGTTCGCCACATAGATATGTTTGACCCGCCGCTTTGCGACCGTGCCGAAGAACACGATGGCATAGGCCACCCATACCACCGCGATGAGGATGTCTATCGGCCATTCCAGCTCGGCGTATTCCTTGCCCTGCGTGATGCCGAGGGGCAGGGTGATCGCGGCGAGCACGATCACCAACTGCCAACCCCAGAAGGTGAAGGCCGCCAGTTCGTCCGACAACAGTCGCACGTGACAGGTGCGTTGCACGATGTAATAGGAGCCGGCGAACAGCGCACAACCACCGAAAGCGAAGATCACCGCGTTGGTGTGCAGCGGTCGCAGTCGACCGAAGCTCAACCAAGGAATGTCGAAGTTCAGCGCCGGCCACGCCATCTGGGCGGCGATGACAACGCCGACCAGCATACCGACGATGCCCCACACCACCGTCATGATGGCGAACTGTCGGACGACCTTGTAGTTGTAGGTTTCCGTCATTGCGCAGTGCTCCAAATTTGATCCTGTGCAAAAACTCTGCTCGGCACGAAGCTTCGCTCAAACGCGTGTCAAGACTAGAACTGTTCTCACGTTGCGCTCGCGCGTCTCGAGTATTCGCTGCTTGACTGCAAAGTAAAATGACGCACGCGCAGCAAATGCCGCGTGATCTGGATCAACTCGATATCCCTCCAGGGGTAATTCCCTAACGACATGATCACGGGGAAGGCGCTTGCAAGCGTATCGATGGCGCGATGCTGTGCGCGACACATTCCGCTTCTTCTGTGCGTCCGACTTCAGTCGGACATTCAAGTCGCGGTACACAGCTGCGCTCTGCAAGGAATGTCCGACTGAAGTCGGACCCACAGTAAGAACAGGACGGAGTAAAGGCTGCTCGATTACTCTGCCTCTGCGCTGATCTGGATCAACTGCGCCGACGCTTGAGCATCGATAGTGGCGACGCGCACACTCACGCCCCATGTCTCGCCAGCCCATGAATGCTCCCGTCTCCGCCGCCGTGATGCTGGGGCCTCAAGATGCTCACGCACTGGCGTCCACTTGCTTCCACTGTGGCGAAGCCGTCACGGCCGGCACCCATTGGCAGGTCGAACTCGAGGGGCGTGCGGTCAACTTGTGCTGTCCGGGTTGTGCGGCGGCGACCAGCGCCATTCGCGACTTCGGTCTCGGCGAGTATTACCGCCATCGCGATAACTATGCGCCGCGCCCGGTGAATCAAGACTTGCCTGCCGATCGTTATCAGGTCTACGACGACGCACAGATGCTGGCGCGCTTTGCCGACAGCGATGGGACGGTGGCGAGCGCGGAGTTGACCCTCGCCGGCATGAGCTGCGCGGCCTGTGCCTGGCTGCTCGAATCGCGCCTGGCACGCGCGCGCGGCGTTGAGTGCTTCGAAGTCAATTTCGCCGCGCGCCGCGCGCGGCTGCGTTGGCGCGAGGCCGATACCGGTCTGTCGCGGATCCTCGATGTCATCGCGACTCTCGGCTACGACGCGCGACCTTTCACTCCCGATGCGCGGCGTGCGCAGATAGAAACGCAGAGCAGCGCGCTATTGCGTGGGCTGGGCGTCGCGACGCTATTCGGCATGCAGGTCATGATGATCGCCTTCGCGTTCTACAGCGGCGGTATCGAAGCGGTCATGCAGCGCTTTCTGCGCTGGACCAGTCTGGTTTTAAGTCTGCCGATGGTGGCCTATTGCGCCTTGCCGTTCTATCGCAGCGCCTGGACAGCGCTGCGCGCCGGCGGCCTGGTGATGGAAGTGCCGGTAGCCATCGCCATCGTGCTGGCTTTTGCCGGCAGCGTGTGGAACACCGTGCTCGATCAGGGCGTGGTCTATTACGACTCGCTCTCGATGTTCATCACGCTGCTGCTCGCCAGTCGTTATCTTGAAATACGCGCACGGGCAGCGGTCAGCACCCGGCTGGAGGCCTTTACCGCGCTGGTACCCGATGGCGCCTGTCGCATACGGGTGGGTGTCGATGGCGAACGATTCGAGACTGTGCCGGCCATGCGTCTTGCAGCGGGCGACCGGGTGCTGGTGCGCGCGGGCGAAACCATGCCGGCCGATGGCGTGGTGAGTGAAGGTTCGAGCGCCGTCGATGAATCCATATTGACCGGCGAGGCCTTGCCGCAGACGCGCGGGCCTGGCGCGCGCGTACTCGGCGGCAGTATCAATCTCGAATCGGCCCTGCGTATCGATGTGAGCGCGGTGGCGGCCGAATCCTTCGCCGGGCACCTCGCGCAACTGGTCAATGCCGCCACCCAGGCGCGGCCGGCCGGTGTCGAACTCAGTCAGCGCGCCGCGCGCTGGTTTGTCGCCGCCGTATTACTGATCAGTCTTGCCACCGCCTTGTTCTGGTGGCAATACGATGCCACGCGCTGGTTCTCGACCACGCTTGCGGTGCTGGTGGTGTCTTGTCCCTGCGCGCTCGCGATCGCTGTGCCCGCAGCCCTCGCCGCTGCCCATTCGAGCCTGCTCGGCGAGGGTATCGCGGTGCTCGATGGGCGCGCGCTGGAACGTCTCGCTGCCGTGACGCACTGCCTGTTCGACAAGACCGGCACCTTGACCGTCGGCCGACTGACCTTGCGCGTGGTGGAATGCCTTGGCGATGTCGAGCGCGAGACCGTGCTGCTGCTCGCCGCCGCACTCGCGCAGAATTCCAATCATCCCATCGCGCGCGCACTGCGCTTGCCGCCCGGCGCGACGTCGGGCTTACGTGTCGAGGACGGCGTCAGCGTGACGGGCGCTGGCATGAGCGGATATCTCGATGGCGTGGTGCTGGCGCTGGGCTCGTTGGCCTACATGGCGAGCCTCGGAGTAGCAGTATCGCGTTGCGCGAACGCCGACACGACACAAGGCAAGGAAGCCTGGCTCGCGCGCGATGGGCAGTTGCTCGCTCGTTTGGTATTCGACGATCGTCTGCGCGACGACGCAGCGACGCTGTTCCATTGGCTGCGTGAACATAGTTATACCAGCGCCATTGTGAGCGGCGATCGTCTGCCGGTAGTCGAGGCGCTGGCGCGGGCCTGCGGTGTGGAACATTTTCAAGCCGCTCGCACGCCAGCCGACAAGCGCGACCACGTCGCTGCTCTACAACGCGATGGTGCGGTGGTATTGATGGTCGGTGACGGCGTCAACGATGCGCCGGTGCTGGCCCAGGCCGATGTTTCCATCGCGGTCGCCGACAGCGCGGCCTCGGCTCGCCAGCAAGCCAGCGTGTTGCTGTTGACGCCGCGGTTGTCGGCTATTCCGCGCTTGCTCGAGGTGGCGCGTCGCACGCGAGCTGTGATGCGTCAGAATCTGTGGTGGGCGGTGCTGTATAACGTCATCGCGTTGCCGCTGGCGGCGACGGCCAGTCTCGCGCCTTGGGCGGCGGCTTTGGGCATGTCCTTGAGTTCGCTGGTGGTGGTGTTGAACGCGTTGCGCCTGGTGCGCCGCTGAGGACCGCGCTTGGAAGTCATCTATCTGCTGATCCCGATCTCATTGCTGCTGGTCATCGTCATCGTGGCCGGCTTTCTATGGGCCGCGCGTGCCGGTCAGTTCGAAGATCTGGAGCGACGTGGGAGCGATATTCTGCACGACGACGACGGGCCGTCGTCGCGTCACGATCAATAGCGCGCTGCGCTTGCGTTAAGGCGAGGCGGGCAGGGTGTGAGACATGGGCGCCATGGTTGGCATCGCAGCATCATGGTCCATGGTCGCGGCGGGCGACGCATGATGATGGTGAGCCGCATGCTCGGCATGCAGACCGGGCAGCAGGCTGTCGATGAAGGGCGTCACCAGGCCGGCCGCGATCAGCAATACAGCGGCGAGCACGCGCAGTACACGACCACGAAACAGCGCGGCAGCACGATTGCCCAGCCAAAATGATGCGAGCAGTGCCGGCAGCGTGCCGGCGCCAAAGGCCGCCATGATCGCGGCCGCGCGCAGTGGCGAAGCGCTGGACAGTGCCAACATCAAGGTCGAATAGACAAGGGCGCAGGGCAACCAGCCCCATATCATGCCGAAAGCGATTGCGCGCGGCGTGGTGTTGATCGGCACCAGACCACGGCCAAGCTTGTGTAGATGTCGCCAGACGCGTAAGCCCAGCGACTCGAATAAGGTGCCGCGCGGCAGCCAGCCGGCCAGCGCCAGACCGTTAGCGACCAGCACGGCGCCAGCCACGTAACGCAACACGTGATAAGCGATGTCACGATCGAATAGGCCGAGTGCGCTGCTACCCAGCGCTCCCAGTAGTGCGCCGGCGAGGGCGTAACTCAGAATGCGTCCGGCGTTATAGGCCAGCGCGAAATGCAGGGGTGTGACACCCGCGCGTGGCGCGGAGGCGATGTTCAGCGCGGCGACGATGCCACCGCACATGCCCACGCAATGCACCTGACTCGCGAGGCCGAGATTGAAGGCGACCATGAGGTCGAGCGCGGTGCCAGCATTCATCGCAGACAGTGTCGCTGCAACGGCCTGGGTGAATGTTGACCGCGATCAACGCGGTATCGCTGCGCGGCCATAAGCTGCAAGCTAAGCTCGATTCAGTAACGCGAAGGCCAGCAGCATGCCCCAGTCACTCGTACATACCTTGGTCAAGGACTGCATGACCGCGACGCTCATCACCGTCAGCCCCTACGACACTTTGGCGCGCGCCTACGAATTGATGATCGCCCATCGCATTCGGCGCCTGCCGGTGTTGGATGGCGAACGTCTGGTCGGCATCATTACGCTGTCCGACCTGTTCGAAGTCAAACAACCCGACCCGATCCATAGGCACAGCCTCACCGAAGTCGCCCATGAACTCGCGCAGTTCGTGGTGAGCACTATCATGCGGCCCAAGCCGATTTGCATCTTCGACAACGACACCGTCGGCCATGCCGCTGAACTCATGCTCGACAATAAGATCGGTGGCCTGCCAGTGACCGACAGCGAACAGCATCTGATCGGCATGTTGACTGAATCCAACCTCTTTCAACTGCTGGCCCAGCGCTGGCGCGACGACAACCTGATTTTTTCCGGTGTGGCCACGCGCGATTAAATTGCGTCTCAGAACACCTGCTTCTTCAAGGCCGCCATATCGATCATCATCCGCGACTCGGTCTGCTTGGCCAGATGCTCATCGTGGATGTAACCGTACTCTTCCAGAGTGCCGTAAGCATCCTTGGCAAAGGGGCCGTGCGGGTCAGACTGGATAGAGGCCGTCATCAGCATTTCGAGTTCCGGCACGGCCGGTTCCGGTTCGCTGGTGCGCAGCGCGATGATGCCGAGTTTGTAGTAGATCTCGCCGCGTTCAGCCGCAGCGGCCTTGGGATGCTGTTGCAGATAGGTGCGCATGATGCGCGCCGCCACCAGATCTTCCACCGCCCGCAGGCGATTGCCGGGCGCGAGGGTGAGGGTGGTGGCGTTATCGAAAATCTGACGGGCACGACCGAGGTCCGGCGCGCCATCCATGCTGCTGGCGAGCTGGGTCAAGGCGCTGCGCCAATGTTCCAGCCGATGGGCGATGTAGTAGGGCAGATCCTTGCGCTTGCGATAGCTGTCGAGGAATTTCTCGACGCGCTCATTGGAGCCGCTGGTAGATATCGCCACGCGCAGATAGCGCAGCATGATGCCGCGGTAGTCGGCTTCGATAGGATCCATGGCGGGATCGGAGAGCTGTTGTTCGAACAAGGTCAAGGCGGCGTCGAACTGGCGGGTCGCGATATAGAGCAGGGTGCGCGACTCGGGCTCGATAGCGTCGGCGTTCATGCGCGCCATGAGACGCTGACCGAAAAGATCCTGGGAGGGCGAGGGCAGGCGCGAATGGCAGGCCACGCAATGATCGGTCAGTTCCATCAACGAGTAGTAGGCGTAGTCTGGCCACTGCGCGCGGAACGACACGCCGATGTCCTGCACCAGGCGATCAAACGAGCGCGCCAGGAGACGGAATTCGGCGTCTTCATCCTCCGCGTGTTTGACCAGCGTGCCGGAGGCCGCAGTCAGCACTTGCAGCTTTTCCTCCACCAGTTCCTTATCCCATTTCGAATGGGCGTCGGCATTGCGCACACTGAGCGGCAGCAGATAGGCGATGGCATCGTAGACCCTATGCATGATGTCGGCAGTCTTTTCCGCCGCCGTCGCCGTCTGCATGGCGACGCAGAGTAGAAGCACGACCAGAGTTCGCGAGATGTTCATAGACAGTCCTAGGTAAGAAGGCGGGTTCAACGCACCAGGGTCACGGGACAACGGGCGTGACTGGTGACCTGGGTGCTGACGCTGCCCAGCAATAACTTCGAAAAACTCGAACGGCCACGCGTGCCGAGCACGATCAAATCACAGGCATGCTGGTCTGCATAGGCACAGATCTGCTCCGCTACCTGACCCCACATCTGCACCGTAGCGCCGATGCGCACACCCGTCCCGCAGGCCTTGGTGGTATCGGGCAGCGTGGTCTCGGTGGCGTGCTGTTCGACGGTCCGGCGGATTTCGTCGGCGCTCATGGTCGAGTAGGGGACGGTGGCCGGCCAGATGGCGGGGCCCATGGCGTTCAGCATCACGGCGTCATCGTTATGCACCGTAACGATGTCGAGTTGAGCACCTGTCTCGCGCGACAACATGCCGGCAAACGCGGCGGCGTGCAGGGCATGATCGGAACCGTCGGTCGCGAGCAGGATTCGTTTGATCGTTTCCATGGCGATTGGCGCCTCCGCGCAATATGATGACAAACAGGATAGGCGACCTGCGAAAGTATATGAAATCAGGGATTACCGAAATCATGGCCGTGGTCGGCAAGCGTGGTCAGTATCGCGTTGTGCGCGTCTTGAGCGCGCTGATCGTGATCATCGCTGTGAGTTTTGCCTGTTCGCTTGCGAACGCCGCAGACAAGAAACCCGCGACGGTCACTCCGCCGCTCGAGGCCGGCATCGATGCGGGGCGACAAGGTTTCGAGAACAAATGCGCCATCTGTCACGGCTTCGATGGGCGTGGCAACGGTCCCTTCGCTGAACTGCTGAACGTCAAACCGCCGGACCTGACCTTGTTGTCGCGCGCCCAGGGTGGCGATTTTCCTTTCAGCCGTATCTATCGCCGTATCGATGGTCGCGACCTGCCCCTCGCGCATGGCACACGGGCCATGCCGATCTGGGGCCAGCGTCTGAAACGCGAGGGTGGCGATGAGACGTTTGTACGCGGCCGGCTGTTCGAGATCATGCTGTATCTCGAATCCTTGCAGCAGCTCTGAGCCTTTCGTAAAAGACGCCGAACATCGAACGGCGCTTGCGCCGAGGGGAGAACAAGATGATTTTGAAGGGGATACGGGTTCTCGACTTCACCCAATATCTGGCCGGTCCGACGGTGACCCGCTTGATGGTGGAAATGGGTGCCGAGATCATCAAGATTGAACGCGCGCCGGCCGGCGATCCGTCGCGTCTGTTGCCGGCCGTGAAGGATGGTCGCAGCGCCTATTTCGTGCAGCAGAATCTCGGCAAGCAGAGTCTGTGCATCGATCTCAACCACGACGCGAGCGACCAAGTGATCAAGGATCTGGTGTCCAAGGTCGACGTGGTGGTGGAGAACTACGGACCGGGCGTGATGGAAAAGCGCGGCTGGGACTTCGACTCGCTCAAGCGCATCAATCCCAAGCTGGTGATGGCGTCGATCTCCGCTTTTGGGCGCAACAGCCCACTGTCACACAAGACCGGTTTCGACTGGATAGCGCAGGCCTTTGCGGGCTTCATGCATATGACCGGGCCGGCCGACGGTCCGCCCCATCCGGTTGGCGTGGGCATGGCCGATGTCTCGGCCGGAGTACATGCTTTCGCCTCCATCGGCTATGCGCTGTTCAATCGCGAACGCACTGGCGAAGGTCAGTGGATGGACATCTCCATGATCGACTGCATCTTCGCCATGCATGAAATCAACCTACAGGTGCCACAAGTCAACCCGGCTTTCGTGGCGAAACGGGTGGGCACCCATCATCCGCTGATCTGTCCTTGCGGAGTGTATAAGTCACCTGACGGTTACATGGCCTTGCTGATCGTGCAGGGCCAGTGGAAGAACATGTGCAAGGCCATGGAGCGCCCGGATCTGGCAACCGATACGCGTTTCGCGGAATCACTGCCGCGCGCGCAGAACCAGGCTGAACTCATTCCACAAATCGAAGCCTGGATGGCGACGTTCCCGAACGACGCCGTATTACTCGAACATCTGGAATCCTATCGCGTACCCTGCGGCCCGGTGTTGAGCCCGATGGATGCGCTGACTCATCCCTATTTCAAAGGTCGCGGTGCGATCCGCCCGGTCGAAGATCCCTTCCTCGGCACGCTCATGCTGCCGGGCTTTCCGTTGCGCTTTTCAGGTCAGACCGATTACTCGGCCAAGGTTGCGCCGCTGCTCGGCCAGCACAATGCGCAAGTGCTGTCGCAGGTGGCGGGCTATGACGCAGGGCGGATTGCGGAGCTGACAGGCTCGGGCTTGTTGGTCTGTGGGGACCGGTAAGTCGCTGCGGCTCTGGAGCGAATGTCAGACTGAAGTCTGACCCACAATTCCAGAGTTTCTGCCTCAGGATGGCAGATGGGTAGGCCGCTGGGACTCTGGAAGGAAGTGTCAGACTGAAGTCTGACCCACAATTGCAGGGCTAGAGGCTCGTCTTACGATCTTTTTT
>JAYWAC010000340.1:0-8045 GCA_043782755.1 Pseudomonadota bacterium
GTCCGAACCCGCTGCCGCTTGGTGGTTGGCGATCCCAGGCGGGCACGCGGTCTCGCAACCATAGGCAATGGAAAGAGTAACCGTCGGGGCAGCCATCCATGGCCTGCATATTGCGCGGCGAACGGCTGATTCTGAGCGTCGGCCCCACGTAGTTACCAATGTCTGTCGGTCTGTGGCGCCGAGTTGGAGCTTGCTCGCCGACTTGAAGTGGGCTCGGGCTTCTTGCGATCTATCCAATGCGGCTAAGGCCTCGCCCCACTTCAGATCCAGGTGACCCCGCTTGAGTGCACAGTAATTCGCTTCGGCACGGGCGACGAAGACTTACTTTTCCGCCTTGTGCCAGACCACGCAACTCTACTCGGTCGGCGCCGGCGCGATGGTGACCCCTGCTGGCACCTGCGCGACTTTCGCCAGCGCTACCGGGCAAGGACTCAATCCGGGCCGACTCAAACTCGATGACGCACGATCGCAGGAAATGGGATGCTGAAAACCTGCCGCTTATCCGGGGCGGGTCTGACCGCGCACGCGGCCCATGCCTATCCGGTTTGTTCCGAGTCGAGACGTTAACGCGCGATAAATCGGAAGAACATAAGTCCGCTTGCGCGGGCATTTATATGAGTATGCAATGTTGGCAACTCCCACATCGAGGCGCAATCTTGCGATCAACGCCTGTTGCGTCGATAGTCATCCTGCAGCCGGGATAGCGCGTCGCTCACTGACCGCGAGACCAACTTTGTCAAACCGAACAGGGTGACTGACCATGGAGAATGAAGGCTCGGTTCATTACATGGAGCGCTCGCGCAACTACTACGCGGCGCAGGGCTACACCGAACCCTATCACTGGCCGCATTATGACGACGTACCCTTCCACGCGCTTGCCAAGCCGCTCGCCGAGTCCATCGTCACAGTCATCACCACGGCCATGCCGGACGCGAGCTACCGCAGGCGCCGGCGCCGCCTGGCAGTCGGCGATCTCAGCCATCCCCCCGAACACCTCTTCACCGGCGACCTCGCCTGGGACAATCGCGCCACCCATACCGACGATCGCGAGACCTATCTGCCGATGCATCAGCTTGAGCGCTTGGTCGCGACAGGTCGTCTGGGCGCGCTGGGGCCGCATTTCTACTGCGCGCCTACCGAGTACTCGCAGCGCCGCACCATCGAGCAAGACGCGCCGGCGATCGTGACCGGCTGTCGCGATGACGGCGTTGACGTCGCGTTGCTCGTTCCGCTCTGACCCGTCTGCCACCAGACCGTGAGTCTGGTCGCACGGGCGCTCGAAACGGCGGGCATCGCCACTGTCATCGTCGGCTCTGCGCGCGACATCGTGGAGCACTGCGTTCCGCGTTTCCTGTTCACAGATTTCCCGCTCGGAAACCCCTGTGGCCGCCCCTGGGACGAAGCTAGCCAACGGGACATCGTCGGGCGCGCGTTCGACCTCCTCGAGCAGGCACGAGCACCGTACACGACCGTCGTCACCCCACAAGTGTGGGACAACTCCGGCGCCTGGAAGGAGGCCTACATGCGTGTCGGCGAGGATAACCGCGCCGCGCTCCGGGCCGCCGGTGACGAGCGCCGTGCCGCGCTGGCGGCGGCGAAGGACTGCGACGACGCCGATTGAAACCAGGTCGGGGCGGACGGCCCCGGCGGCTAGAGTCCAAACCCATAAGCAGGGAGATTTGACATGAAAAATTGGTATACGGAAGCTCAGCCTGCGGGTTCAATCAATGTCGCGTCCCTGCACCGCCGGTTAATTGCGGATACGTGGGCGCCAAATCAGCGATGAAATCGTACTTTTTTCTGGACTTACTTGATCTGTTAGCAGAGATGCTTACTTCATCCGGTTTCAAAGTGTTTGCCGAAGTATTGCTGAGCCATTCCAGCCAGCCTCGCTCCCCCAAAAATGCTCGTGCCGAAGCCTAAACGACCGGCTAATCCGGGGACGTCAGAGCGGCTCAATCCGCGCAAACCTGCAGTTTCTGAATCTCCAATTTACCTTCGAAATTCGCTTCGCGTCGGACCCGCTTTTCGAAAATTGAATCGAATTGGAGAGCGGCGTGAATCTGTGTAGCTAAATGCGCAGTTAAATAAAATGAAATCTGGCGTTATTCATAATAATCATATTGTTACGAGATTATTTCGAATCCTAGTCCCCCAGCCACCCATTAAAGTGCCAGTTCTTCCTTAAGTTAGGTAGCGGACATAGAGAGAGCCGACACCGCGATCCTGCTGGGTTGAACGGCGGTTCTGAGAATCGCGAGGATGGGCAACCAATGAACGCGCCCGAACGATGGCCATTAGAGTGCAGGTACAGGGAAGGTCGGCGACGGCGAGCCGCGTCGGGACGACCTGCTATGCATCAGATTATTTTTGACTCAGGACATCCGCGACCATCTGACTAAGGACTATCAGATTGGCCTCTGTAGCTCATAGCAAAAGCCACGAGATCCGGCAGAATCGCATCCTGGTAGCGCTTCCCGCCCATGATGTTGTTTGCGCCAGAACCTGACCCGGCATTTGCATTTAATAATGACCCACCCCGTCGAGCCAGAGTATGGCTCAGCCCTTCGTCGGCTTTCTAGTTTTGGTCTCCTTCGGTGTCTGTGTTGAGCTGTGTTTGAAGCGGTAACTTTCGTTGCCCGTCTTGACGATGCGGCAGTGATGGGGCAGGCGATCTAGGAGTGCCGTCGTCATCTTTGGATCACCGAACACCGACGCCCATTCCGAGAAGCTCAGGTTCGTCGTCACGACCAACCTGGTGCGCTCGTAAAGTTTGCTCAACCGATGGAACAACAACGCCCCGCCGGACTGACTGAACGGCGGGCAGCCGAGCGCATCAAGCACAACAACGTCGGCGTAAGTCAGTCGATGGGCCAACTGCCCGCTCTTGCCGGTGGTCTTCTCCTGCTCCAGCAGATTGACCAACTCGATGGTCGAGAAGAACCGCACGCGATAGTGGTGATGGGCGATGGCCTGCAGCCCAATGGCGGTCGCCAGGTGCGACTTGCCGGTCCCTGTGCCGCCAACCAACACCACGTTCTGGGTCTCCTAGATAAAGTCCCCGCGATGGAGACTCCGCACCAGAGCTTCGTTGACATTGCTTTCGTTGTCGCGGTGGGCAGGGAAGCGCGCGGCGATTAGGTGAGCCGTCGGAACAACGCCGTTACTTATCGATTCACTCCCGCGCTCGGCTGGCTAGCGGCGCCGGCGCGTACCTTGGCCGTCACCACATGATGCTGGTGGCGCAATGCCACTTCGTGATCATGGAAATGCAGTTCCCGTATCACGCCGGCATCGAACGAACTCTGGATCCCTTCCATGGTGCTGATGTCTTCAAGAATGGTGTTGCGCGGCCCAGCCAGCGTCGGCCGCACGGAATCCTTGTGCAGCTAGGGCACATGCAGGGTTTCGGGAAAGGCGTCGATGGCCACTTTCCAGTTGACGTTGAGGTCGGCCTGAAAATGGTAGATGTCGCGACCCTGGTCGAAGTTGTAGCCACGCATCGCCGCGCCCCAGCCGCTAAGATAGGTCTCCTAGGATTGGTCAGGCGAGTCCTGTGGATGAATGAACACGAAGCCTTCCCAGGTTTCGCAAGGCACATTGCGCACGCCAAGCTGACTGCGATCGAGATTGAAATATCCTTCCACATCCGGCAGGCCGACCAGCGCCCTTCGGTGTTGTAGGTCCAGGCATGGAACGGGCAGGTGAAGCGATGGGCACAACCGCGCTCGCCGAGTGCGAGGCGTGCGCCACGATGGGAGCAGACGTTCTCCAGCGCGCGGATTTCGTTGCCACGGCCGCGCACGATGATCACCGAGCGTTTGAGAGTCGGCAGCTCCTTGACCATGTCATCGCGAGGTTCGGGGATCTCGCTTTCGCGCAGCGCCTACAACCAGCTCCTCTTGAAGATAGTTTCGACTTCCTGTTCAAAGAACGCCGGCTCGCAGTAAGGCGCGGTCGAGACCGGGCCAGTACCGAACTCCGGATATTTGGCGATTATGCGGTGTGACGCGCTCGAGGTGAGCCTCTTTCGGGGAGGATGACGACGCGTGTTTCGCCACCACGGCGGGCGCTGCTGAAGTCGCTACCCGCCGGCTTGTCTTTTCCAGACGCCACAGTTAGCTTGCGGCTCATCGTTCAACGTGTGCCGGTCAATGCCCATGAGCCTACATCGCAGCGGAGTCATCAGTGGCGTCGGTGAGACGCGCTATTCCAAAGTGTCCGGCAAGAGCGTGCTGGCCTTGCATCTGGAAGCGTCGCTAGCTGCGATCAACGATGCCGGCCTTTCGCCCAAGGACATCGACGGTCTGATCCCCTACGCCGGCTTAGGCACCGTGGCGGAGGACTACATCACCAATTTCGGTATCGAGGACCTGCGCTTTTCAGCGCATACGCCTATGGGCGGCGCGAGTCCCATCGCGGCGGTGCAATGCGCGCTGGCAGCGGTCTCGAGTGGTATATGTCGGCATGTGTTGATCCCACTGGCACGTAACGGCTCGTCGGGCGGACGCATTTCGTCCTTGATGGAAGAGGCGCCACAGTTTCGCGCGGTCGGCGAATTCGAATTGCCGATAGGCGCCTTCGCGCCCGCGCAGCTGTATGCGCCGATGGCGCGCCGACACATGGAACTCTATGGCACGACCTCACGGCATTTCGCCGAGGTCGCGGTCAGCACGCGGCACAATGCTATCTTGAATGGCCGCGCGATGATGACCAAGCCGATGTCGATTGAGGATCATCAAGCCTCGCGCATGATTGCCGACCCGTTCCGCTTGTTCGACTGCAGTCTGGAAAGCGACGGCGGCGCGGCGGTAGTGGTGTCGCGCGCCGACTGCGCACGGGATCTGCGCCAGCCGTCGGTAGCGGTGCTCGGCATCGCCGAAGGGCATCCCGATTCGCCGAGCGCCATCACGCAACGCGCGGACCTGATTCATATCGGACTCGACAAGGCCGCGCCGCGCGCGTTCGCAATGGCCGGCGTCAACCATGACGACATCGACGTCGCCGAGATTTACGACTGCTTTACGTATGTGGTGATTCGCCAGCTCGAAGCGCTGGGCTTTTGCGCAAGGGGCGAAGGCGGGCCCTTCGTCGCGAGCGGCGCGCTTCGACTCGACGGCAAGCTGCCGACCAACACCCATGGCGGCCTGCTTTCGCAGGCCCACATCGGCGGTCTCAATCACATCGTCGAACTGGTGAGACAACTGCGCGGCGAGGCGGGCGCGGCCCAGGTGACGGACGCGAAAATCGGACTCGTCACCGGTTACGGCGACATGGGGGATGGCAGCATCGCCATCATGGCCCGCACATGAACATGCATAGTTTGCCGGCACGCCCGCAACCCACACCCAGCGAGGAATCGCAAGCCTATTGGGATGCCTTGCGCGAACATCGACTGGTGTTTCAGCAGTGCGCCGATTGCGGCAAGTTGCGCCACTATCCGCGCCCGATGTGCGACGCGTGTTACAGCATGCAGGTCGGCTGGCACGAAAGCGCGGGCCGGGGCACGGTACAGAGCTGGACCATCGCCCATCATCCTTTCCATCTCGCCTTCAAGAGTGTCGTGCCCTATGCGCTGGTGACTGTCGACATGGCCGATGGCGTGCGCATGCATGCGCCATGGCGCGGCGCGGTGCAGACGCTCACGCTTGGTCTGCCGGTGCGAGTGATGTTCGAGCGCATCGACGAGCAGCTGACCTTGCCGGCCTTCGCCGCAGCGGATTGATGCGCCGATAGGATTGATCAAGCCGTGACCGATCGCCGCTGTGGCCGCCGATCACCCGCCGGGGGGCTGGCCTTGGCCGCCAAATATACAAGCCACCTGGCGGGACAGCTCACACAACTTCTAATGACATCAGGCTCGACTATCGAACACTTTAATGTGAACAAAGACGTCCGCTCTCGCCAGATCTCGGCTTCAATAGACGCGCCTTTGTGATGCGGTCCTTCGTCAATCAGCTGAAGTGGGATTCCGCAGCGGCGCTCATCAGGTGGATGTCACCTCGGCTCGTTCTCGGCATAAAGTTGTAAACCACCCAGAAGCGCTGCCAGTCGCCGCTACCGCATTGGGCGCCCTGGCTGGGGTGCACAATGGCACCTCCCGCCCACTATCGAAGAAATCAGTGCAAAGCAGGGCAGGACAGCACGAGCGCTTGGCAGTATCGCGGGTGTCTCTCTTGCAGTTGCCAGTTGTGATTTCAATAGCCGTCCCCATATTACCGGGCGCGCCCGTTGAAATGCGTCGAGAGCGCACTTCGATCGCTGGCTAAACAGCCCCTCACCCTAATGCCAAACAACCTACAAGTATTTGAGGAGAAATCAGAAAATGAAAATCCGCCCATTGCACGACCGCGTCATCATCAAACGCACGGAAGAGGACAAGACCTCTCCCGGTGGCATCGTGATCCCGGATTCCGCAGCAGAAAAGCCCGTCCGCGGTGAAGTGGTTGCTGTCGGTAACGGCAAGATTCTCGAGAACGGCACGGTACGCAAGCTCGATCTCAAGGTCGGCGACAACATTCTGTTCGGTAAGTATTCCGGCACCGAAGTGAAAGTCGATGGCCAGGAACTGCTGGTCATGCGCGAAGAGGACATCATGGCCGTGCTCGACGCCTGAGCGTCAACGGTCTCGTACGAATTCAGGAGAGATGATCAATGTCTGCTAAAGAAGTGAGATTTGGAGACGACGCCCGCCATCGCATGGCTAACGGTGTCAATATTCTGGCCAATGCGGTCAAGCAAACCCTCGGGCCGAAAGGCCGTAACGTGGTGATCGAGAAGAGCTTCGGCGCTCCGACTGTGACTAAGGATGGTGTGTCCGTCGCCAAGGAAATCGAACTTGCCGACAAGTTCGAGAACATGGGCGCGCAGATGGTCAAGGAAGTCGCGTCCAAGACCTCCGATGTCGCCGGTGACGGCACCACCACCGCCACTGTGCTGGCCCAGGCCATTGTGCGCGAAGGGTTGAAGGCGGTGTCCGCAGGCGTCAATCCCATGGACTTGAAGCGCGGCATAGACAAGGCAGTGATCGCCGCCGTCGCCGAGCTGCAAACTCTTTCCACGCCCTGCACGGACAGCAAGGCGATTGCCCAGGTGGGCACCATCTCCGCGAACTCTGACGAGGCGATAGGCGCGATCATTGCCGAAGCGATGGATAAGGTCGGCAAGGAGGGCGTGATCACCGTCGAGGAGGGCTCGGGTCTCGAAAACGAACTCGATCTGGTCGAGGGCATGCAGTTCGACCGCGGCTATCTGTCGCCCTATTTCATCAACAATCAGGAGACTATGGGCGTCGATCTCGACGAGCCGCTGGTCCTTCTGCACGACAAGAAGATCGGCAACATCCGCGACATGCTGCCGGTGCTCGAAGCGGTCGCCAAGTCGGGCCGCGCGCTGTTGATTATCAGCGAAGACGTTGAAGGTGAAGCGCTGGCGACACTGGTCGTCAACAACATGCGCGGCATCGTCAAGGTTGCAGCCGTCAAGGCGCCGGGTTTCGGTGATCGTCGCAAGGCGATGTTGGAAGACATCGCGATTCTGACCGGCGGCACCGTCATCGCCGAAGAAGTCGGTTTGAGCCTCGAAAAGGCCGGACTGGCCGAACTCGGCAGCGCCAAGAAAATCCATATCACCAAGGACAACACGACTATTATCGATGGCGCGGGTGATCAGAAGGCCATCGAGAATCGGGTCTCGCAACTGCGCACCCAGATCGAGGAAACCACATCCGATTACGATCGCGAAAAGCTGCAGGAGCGTGTTGCGAAACTCGCTGGCGGTGTAGCAGTAATCAAAGTTGGTGCGGCGACCGAGGTTGAGATGAAGGAGAAGAAGGCGCGCGTCGAAGATGCGCTGCATTCGACTCGCGCGGCGGTCGAAGAAGGCGTGGTGCCTGGGGGTGGCGTTGCTTTGTTGCGTGCCCAGGCCAAAGCCAAGGCGGTCAAGACTGACAACGAAGATCAACGTATCGGCGTCAATATCCTGGTACGTGCACTGGAAGAGCCGATCCGTCAGATTGTGGCCAATGCCGGCGAAGAGCCGTCAGT
>JAYWAC010000341.1:0-8032 GCA_043782755.1 Pseudomonadota bacterium
GTTGGCACTGCGCAGTGAGCGCCATGGAGGTGGCGAGGGTTAAGCCTGTCAGCCAGCGCCGCGTTTCGACTTGCCCCGGCCTGCGCTACGATGCCGGCCTGGTCCGGATGCCGCCCCGTGCGGCGCCGCCGTGTACCGGGCGCGTGCCGCGCCCTCGCTCGAAACCTTGCGGAGTAGACAATGAAAATAGATACCTTCATGGCGCCTGCCGCGCCCGCCAAGATCGCGACGCTGGCACGGGAATATGAGGCCTTGGGTTTTGACTGCATCTGGACCTTCGAGGCCATGAGCGATGCCTTCATTCCGCTGGCCCACGCGGCGGCCGCCGCACCGAAGATCGAGATCGGCACCAATATCGCCGTGGCCTTTGCGCGCTCGCCCTTCGCCATGGCGCAGATCGCCTGGGATCTGCAGCGTGATTCCGGCGGTCGCTTCCGCTTGGGGTTGGGCACCCAGGTGCGGGCGCATATCGAAAAGCGCTTTTCCATGCCCTTCGATCACCCAGCCGCGCGAGTCACCGACTACATCCGTTGCGTGCGGGCGATCTGGGACACTTACCAGACCGATGCGCGTCCCAATTACGAAGGACCGTTTTACCGCTTCAAGTTGATCAACGCCTTCTTCACGCCGGGACCCATCGATCACCCCGGCATTCCGATCTACCTGGCGGGCGTGAACACCGGCATGTGTCGCGCGGCGGGAGAAGTGGCGGACGGTTTCCATGTGCATCCGGTGCACACCGTCGACTATCTACGTGAGGTGGTTTGCCCAACTATCGCCGAGGGTGCCAAGTCCGTCGACCGCAGCCTGGCCGATATCGAACTCTATGCGCCGGTCTTCATCATCACCGGTGAGACCCCGGCCGAGACCGACAAGATGGAACAGACCGTGCGCCGCCAGATCTCGTTTTACGGCGCCACCCCGACCTACGCCAGTGTGTTCGAACACCATGGCTATAACGACCTGGGCCGTCAGCTCAACGGCCTGCTGCGCGAAGGCAAGCTCGACGACATGGCGGCCGCCATCCCGACCGCGCTGCTGGAGAAGATCTGCATCATCGACGCGCCTGGCAACATCGGTAAACGCATCCGCGAACGCTACGACGGCGTGTTGAACCGCGTCGCGCTGTACCGCTCCATGGGCGGCGACGGCGAATTTAATCGCTGGCGCGAGTTGATCGACGCGCTGCACGCCTGAGGCGATCTCCCTTGTAGGTGCGAATTTATTCGCACATTAAAAACCGATCTGTGGCGCGCCTGCATTAATGTGCGAATGAATTCGCACCTACAGGCGGCGCCGCACTTAGCACCACGGCATGCGTTACCCGCGCGCCATCTGACGAGGACGCGAGTACACTAGCCTGCCTGTCCTGGAGAGCGCGGCACATGCTGCAACACAACCGCACCGCCGCCGCCGATGACATTTTGAACCTGCCGCTGCAGCCGGTCGCCCACGACATCTGGGCCAGCAAATACCGTTTGCGCGCTGCCGATGGGCGTGTGCTTGACGCGACACCCGATGCCACGCTGGAGCGTATCGCCACCGCGCTGGCTGCGGTTGAACAGAGCCCGGCCGAAGTGCGCCACTGGCAACAGGAATTCCTGTGGGCCCTGCGTCATGGTGCTTTGCCCGCCGGTCGCATACTCGCCAACGCCGGTGCCGCCGAACACAAGCCGGCGACTTCGACCATCAATTGCACGGTGTCGGGCACCATTCATGATTCGATGGAAGACATTCTCTCCAAGATCCAAGAGGCGGGACTGACGCTCAAGGCCGGTTGCGGTATCGGTTACGAATTTTCGACCTTGCGCCCGCGCGACGCCTTCGTGGCTGGCGCTGGTGCCTATACCTCGGGTCCGTTGTCCTTCATGGACGTCTACGACCGCATGTGTCTGACCATCTCCTCGGCCGGTGGCCGACGCGGCGCGCAGATGGCGACCTTCGACATCGGTCATCCCGACGTGATGGATTTCATTCGCGCCAAGCGCGAGGACGGGCGCTTGCGTCAGTTCAATCTGTCACTGCTGGTGACGCGTGAATTCATGGAAGCGGTGCGTAACGACGGTGAATGGGTGTTGGCCTTTCCTGCCACCGAGCACGAATTCGCCGTCGGCAAGCTTGATGCCGACGATGCTACGCAGGTGGTGTGGCGCGCGTGGCCGAGTCACGACGGCTATCGGCTCGACGCGCAAGGCCGTGTGGCCTGCAAGATTTACCGACGCATGCCGGCGCGTGAGTTGTGGGATGCGGTGATGCATGCCACCTACGACTACGCCGAACCAGGCTTCATCTTGATCGACCGCTACAACGAGATGAACAACAACTGGTTCTGCGAAAATATTCGCGCCACCAACCCCTGCGGTGAACAAGGCCTGCCACCCTATGGCGCCTGTCTGCTCGGTTCGATCAATCTGACCTGCTTCGTGCGCAATCCCTGCGGCGCCGACGCGAAATTCGATTGGGGCGCTTATCGCCGCGTGGTCGCGATCTTTACGCGCATGCTGGACAACGTGGTGGAACAGCACGGACTGCCGCTATCTCGTCAGCGCGACGAAATAGTCCGCAAGCGTCGTCATGGCATGGGCTTCCTCGGCCTCGGCTCGTCGCTGGCCCTGCTTGGTCTGCGCTATGGTTCGAACGAGGCCGTGGCCTTCACCGAGCAGGTCAGCCGCGAACTGGCACTGACCGGCTGGCGTACCGGCCTTGAGCTCGCCCAGGAGAAGGGCGCGGCGCCGATCATGCACGAGGATTTCACCATCACTGCGGCCATGCTCGCGACGCGCCCGGAAATGGCCCGCGATGGTGCGCGTGTCGGTGACGTGGTGAAGGGTCGCGTGCTGTTCGCGCGCTACAGCCGCTATATGCAGCAACTCACGGAAATCGATCCGGCGCTGACGACCGCCTTGGCGGAGCAGGGCGCACGTTTCACCCATCACAGCTCGATAGCGCCTACCGGCACCATCGCGCTGTCGCTCGGCAACAATGCCAGCAATGGCATCGAACCGAGCTTTGCCCATCGTTACGTGCGCAATGTCATCACGGCGGGGCGCAAGACCAAGGACAAGCTCGAAGTCTGCTCCTATGAGCTGCTGGCCTGGCGCGCACTGGTCAATCCCACGGCCGCACCCGACGCCGTCGAGGTAGCTGATCGCCTGCCCGCGACCTTCGTCACCGCCGACGACATCAGCCCCAGCCAGCACATCGCCATGCAGGCCGCCGCGCAACGCTGGATGGACTCCTCGATCTCCAAGACCGTCAACGTGCCGTCGGATATCGCCTTTGACTCGTTCAAGGATCTCTACTTCGAGGCCTATGAGCGCGGACTCAAGGGCTGCACCACCTTCCGCTTCAATCCCAGTGCCTTTCAGGGTGTGCTGGTCAAGCATGCGGATCTGGCGCGCACCGCCTATCGTTTCACGCTCGCTGACGGCACGGTGATCGACGCGCGCGGCGATGAGGAAATCGAATACGAAGGCGAGATGCATTCCGCCGCCAATTTGTATGACGCGATCAAGGAAGGCTATTACGGTGTCTATTGAGCGCGTCACGAGCCGGGAGAACGAAGCCATGGTGAAGAAAATCGAACAGCCGATTACCGGTGTGGAAGTGTTGAGCGATGCGCTGCCGGTCGAAGAGCCGACTGCGGAAATCATTCAGATGCACGAAAAGGTCGAGCGGCCCGAGGTGCTGCTCGGTTCGACCTACAAGCTCAAGACACCGCTGTCGGCCCACGCACTGTATGTCACCATCAACGACATCGTGCTGAACGCCGGCACGCCGCACGAGTTGCGTCGGCCTTTCGAGATCTTCATCAACTCCAAGAACATGGACCACTTCCAGTGGATAGTGGCACTGACTCGCATCATCTCGGCGGTGTTCCGCAAGGGCGGTGACGTGACTTTCCTGGTGGACGAGATGCGCAGCGTGTTTGACCCGCGCGGCGGCTACTTCAAGAAGGGTGGACGTTACGCGCCGTCATTGGTGGCCGAGATCGGCGATGTCATCGAGACCCATCTGCGTTCCATCGGCCTGCTCGGTCCGGCGCGACCGCGCACGGAACTCGCGCCAAGCTACGCAGCCAAGGCCAAGGAGCCCGCGACGGTCGATGACGACAACGGCATTCCCGGCGACGCCCTGCATTGCAGTCATTGCTTCGCCAAGGCGGTGGTCGCGTTGGACAACTGCCTGACCTGCTTGAACTGCGGCGAATCGAAGTGCGGCTGAGTTAATTCGAGAGAACGCGCCGGCCTTACTGTCGGCGCGAGATGCGCTTGGTGGGAAATTCAGAGCGTGACTAACTGCGGAATATCTTCCAGCGCCTGTTCGTCCATGAAGACGATCTGATCGGACAACAGATTGCGCATCTCCTCGACCTCGCGGTAGAGCTGATTGGCCGAGGCGAGTTTGATCTCGAACTGCTTCTTGGCTTCCTGCAGCTGCGCCTTCTGGCGACTGATCTTGTTGGCAAGCGCGATGAGCTTCTTGTAGTAGCCACGTACCAGCTGTTCTTTCTCGTTGTACTGCGTGGCGTAGCCCTCGCAGATCTTGATTTCCTTCTGACGCATTTCCTCGTTAGTGAGTTCGCGCATGCGCGCGAGCTTGGTCTGGTATTCGACCGCGACCAGGGCCGATTTGGCGTCGACCGCCTTGGCCACTTCGCGGCGCATGCGTGCTTCCATCTCGGCCACGAGCACACTGATCGCGTCACGCGGCGCCTCGCTGCGAGAGCCGCCGCTGGCACGGGCATCGCGGTCCATTTCCAGCGGAGCGAGTGTCGATGGTGTGCTGTCCACCGCGTCGAGATCGTCGTGCTGCTGCTCGAGTTCGTCGATGATGTCGGCCAGGGTGCGGCCGGTGGCGGTATCCGTGAATTGGTCGACGGGAGTGGTGTCATGCATCGCTTGTGCTGCCTCTGCGTAGGTCGATAGCCCGGCAATTTTGTTGAGGGTGTTTTCCAAGGGGATGAAATCGCGACCGTCCATGGCGTCGTCGCCGTGCGCAAAATCCGGCAAGCTCATTTCGGCGCCGGGGAATTTGATGACCGTGACATGCGGTGATTCCTCGGCCAGGTGTGGGCGCGTGATCAGTGCCGGTTCACGCTCGCCGATGACGGCAATCGTCTCGTTCAGATAGGCAACGTCGAAACCACGCTCGGCGAGCAGGAAGGCGCCGATAGCGCATTGATCGATGTCGTCGCCACACACGAAGTAGTGAAAGTCCTTGCGCAGTCGGTTGCTTTGCAGGCGCAGCATGTTGACCGGAATGTTCTCGCTGCCGACCAGCGCACCCGCCGCGTGGTCTTCCGGGTAGCGGATATCCAGCCACACGCCGCCGTCGCCGATCTGACGCTTGGCGGCATCGTAGGAGATCGGGCGCAAGACCTCAGCCAGAATGAGTTCGACAAAATCCTGATTGCCGAGGCGCATGAGCTGGCCGTCGGACAGCATGGTGACGGTGGCGTTGCGCGCGCGGTTGGCAATCAAAGCCTCCTCGCCAAAGGCCATGCCGGGCCCTAAGTCAGCGAGATGAATCTGGCCGCGACCGGCAGCAATGGAACGCGAGACTTCACAGTAGCCGCTCTCGATCACGTAGTAGTAGTCGCCTTCCGAGCCCTGTCGCACGACCACCTGGTCGGCCTCGTAGACGACCTGTTCCATGCGCGCGAAGATGCGCTGAATGTTGGTCGCCGGCAGCACCGAGAACAACTCCGACTGCAACATGCGGATCATCCAGTCGGAGGAACGCGCGGTGGCTATTTCGCTGACTTCGAGTTCGTCGCTAAGGCTCTGGCCGTCGAGATCCGCCTCGCTGATCAGACGGTCGAGCATGTTGCGGCGGAAGACGACGATCTTGGCGTTGTCCACTACCCGCACGCTGTAGCGCTTGCGGCCGGGCGGGTCGAGTGGACGTAAGGCCGCCTTGTGGGTGGCTGAGAGGGTGCGGGTGATCTTGCCGTGATAGATGAGTTCGATCGTGCCGGCCAGCAGGTAGTAGACCAGATCGTCGGCGTGGCCCTGGGGATAGACGACCTGGCCACGCCCATAGCTGCGGACTTCGGCCAGTTGCACGGCCCTGTCCTGTAGCGCTTTGGGCAAGCGCTGCAAAGCGACGAAGGCGCGGATGTGAGCGTCGGTATCCATCGTTCCCTGCTTAGGATTCTTCCTTGCGAACGCTGCTGAATCTGATAGTTACAGCGCGCAATTATATTGAAATATGAGAAAAGGGGAAGCTTGCGGCAGAGGCGCCTGAGCGCCTATCGGGAAGACCTGAGCGTGACTGATAATGGGGCGAAGCCGGGGCCGTGTGAGCGGTCTCGGTGCAAGGGGCGAACACGCGTGATCCGCGCGCTCGCAAGGGGGGATAGGCGTGGTCGGTCAGGCCGACCACGTCCGGTTGCGCATCATTCCAACATGTCGAACATTTGCAAGGACATTGGTCGCGGCGTGCTGCCTGGCCTGCTTTGTCTGTGGACAGGCGCGCTTGCGGCTGCCGGGAACCATGACAACAACGTCGGGCAGAACCTTGCCCATCCGGTCTCGCGCTTCGATCTGCGCCTGCGCTATATAGCCTTCGAAGGTAACAGTGAAGCGGAAGTACTCGAGGCTCGACTCGAACACCCGTTTGATCTTGCCGCCGGCTGGAAACTCAATACGCGGGTGGTGATGACGGGCTGGGTGACGGATTTTGCTAGCCACGACAACCGCGACGGCGATTACACCGCTGGCAGCGGTGACCTCTATACCCAACTGTTTTTCATCGCGCCGAGCATCGGCGACACGACTATCGGTTTTGGTTGGCGTAACTATTTTCCAACCGCCGGCGAAGATCAATTCGGCAAGGGCAAGGTTCGCTTCGCGCCGCTGGTGGTGGTGCAGCGCATGGCCAACTGGATAAGTCCGGGCAGTTTCTTCGGCCTGGGCTTACGCAATGACTTCAGCATTGCCGGCGACCACGCCCATCGCAAGATTAATGAGCTGCAGATAGTGCCGGTGCTGACCGTCATGCTGCCCAGGCAGAGTTTCGTCACGCTGTTTCCTGAAATCGTCATCGACTGGCAACAGGATAATCGCGCGTTCGTGCCTTTCGATCTGGAAGTGGGGAGGAAGTACGCCGCCAACCAGGTCGGCAGCGTGCGTGTGCAGCTGCCGCTGGTGAATGAGCTGCATACCTATGAGTGGACGTTGGAGTTGCGCTGGTCGGTGTTTTTTTAGGTGGTGTTCAAGCGTTGGAATTGAATGTGCGAATGGTCGCACATTCAATTCCACCAACTTCAATCCTTATAACTTGCCGGCCGCTTCTCCATGAAGGCATTGATACCTTCCTCAAAGAAGCCCGCGCTCGCGCACAGGATCTGACCGCGATCTTCGATCGCGATGGCGGCGTCGAGGCTGGGTGCGTCGACCGACAGATTCAGGCCTTCCTTGGTCAGCCGCAGACCGAGAGGCGAAGTCTTGAGCATGTCCTCGGCAATGCCGCGACCGGTAGTTTCCAATTGTTCGAAAGGCACTACGGCCGAGACCAGACCTAAGCGCTCGGCCCTTTCGGCGGAAATCATGCGGCCGGTCATCATCAATTCGGCGGCCACCGACTGCCCGACCGCGCGCGGCAGAAAATAACTGATACCGACGTCGCAGCCGGTCAGACCGATCTTGACCATCGCGACGTTCATCTTCACATCGGGTGTCACCACGCGCACATCGGAAGCCAGCACAAAGGCAAAGCCGCCGCCGGTAGCCGCGCCATGGGCCAGACACACGATGGGCTGCGGGCAGCGGCGCATGCGCTGATAGACCTCGGCGACCTGGCGCTGAAAGCGCATGCCGATGACTGGTCCGCCGCTGACGCCTTCCGCAGCATGCAAGTCATAGCCCGCACACAGACCACGACCGGCACCGCGCAGCATCACCACCCGCACCTCGTAGTTGAATTGCAGGCCACCGAAGTAGTCTTGCAGTTCGTCGCACATCTGCGGCGTGATGGCATTGAGCTTGTCGGGGCGGTTCAAGCTCAGCCAATCGATGGCGCCTTCTTT
>JAYWAC010000342.1:0-8019 GCA_043782755.1 Pseudomonadota bacterium
TCGAGGTCGTAGAGTTGTTGCCCATCGACCAATGCAACGCGCAGCTCTTCCGGCTGGGTCGCGTTGACCAGCATTCTTTTCATTGTCAAAAATCCCGTAGCGGGGAGTCAGCGAGAGGCGTACGAGTGGAACCGCAAAGTTCCGGCACTTGCGTGCTCGGACGTCGCCAAACACTGGCGAACCCCAGCCGGTGCCGGCATTGCTGCCAGGGACCGACGTCGATTGATACAATGCACGTGGAGTTTGTCACCACGGCCGCCGTTGCGCGGAGCCCGCATGGGTTGATCCGGTCAGACTGGTGTGGGGCAGCGTTTCGAACCAGATAAACGCTGACTGCTACCGTCCCGCCCCCGCAAATGCGAAACTGTGCGTGCGGGCAGAACGTTTGACGGGATTGCTAAAATACTTCGAAGCCCAGCCGTAACTTCCCATCTTATGGGGCATTTCCGCTTTCAAATTCCGCCGCCCAAGGGCGCGAAAATCAGCGTGGACTATAACAACCTTGAGCGTGCTCAGCAATCACGAAACCGACCACGCGAGCGTAAGTCCGCGCACCGCCGTGCGGGCCGAGACCGTCGCCGCCGAGCATGCGGGACGACGCATCGACAACTACCTGTTGCTGCTCCTGAAGCCAGCACCGAAGAGCCTGGTCTACAAGCTGTTACGCAGTGGTCAGGTGCGGGTGAACGGTGGACGCTGCAAGCCTGACTATCGGCTCTTGAGTGGCGATGTATTGCGCATTCCGCCGGTGATCGCGACTTTACCGGGCGAAACCCATATTCCAGACTCGCGTCTCGCGCAGCTCGAGCGCGCGGTGCTGTACGAAGACGATCATTTCCTGATCATTGATAAGCCGGCGGGCCTGGCTTGTCATGGCGGCACTGGTGTCGGCTATGGTGTCATCGAAATCGCGCGGCGCCTGCGCCCGATGGTGACGCGTTTGGATCTCGCTCATCGACTGGATCGCGATACCTCGGGATGCTTGATTCTGACCAAGCAGGTCGACGTGCTGCGTGGCCTGCACGAGGAGATCCGCGAGCGCCAGATGGAGAAGCGCTACCTGGCCTTGATGCGCGGGCACTTGCCGGCCGGCATTAAGTCGATCAGCGCAGCGCTCGAATCAAGCCGCGAACAAGGGACTGAGAAGCGTGCGCGGGTCAAGGCTGACGGGAAAGCTTCGCAGACCATCGTCGAGCGGGTCGCATTTGTTGGCCCCCATTCTTTGGTGCAACTGCGTCTGGTGACCGGCCGTATGCACCAGATCCGCGCCCATGCTCAACACATCGGTCATTCGGTGGCCGGCGACCGACACTACGGCGATGAGGCCTTCGAGCGCGAGATGGCCGGCCGTGGCCTGAAACGATTGTTTCTGCATGCGACATCGGTGGGCTTCGAAAGTGGGGGCCGACACATCGCTGTCGAGGCGCCCCTGCCGCCGGAACTCACCAGGATTCTGGACGGACTGCGTAGCACCCCATGATCAAGCTGGTCGTATTCGACTGGGATGGCACTCTCATGGATTCCGAGGCGCGCATTGTCACCGCCATGCAGCGCGCCTTCGAGGCCGAGGGTGCGAGCGCGCCGCCCAGGGCCGCAGTGCGAGAAATCATCGGACTGGACTTGGTGGTCGGCGTGTCACGACTGGACCCGACGCTGGCAAGGGCTCGAATCGAGGGTATCGTGCAAGGCTATCGCCAGCTCTATGCGAGCCTGCACGCCATCCCCAGCCCGTTGTTCGATGGCGCACAGACGACCTTGGCCAAGCTTGCCGAAGCTGGATATACGCTGGCCATCGCGACCGGCAAAAGCCGCCGTGGACTCGATCGGGCTCTGGAAGAAAGCGGCATCGGCGACTATTTCGCCACCACCCGTTGCGGCGAGGAAGCCGCACCCAAGCCTGACCCTGCGATGCTGCGCGACATCCTGTGGGATCTCGACACCGCGCCGGAGCACACTTTAATGATCGGCGATACGGAATTCGATCTTGTGATGGCCGCCGCCGCCCGCACCCATGCCGGTGCTGCCACCTACGGCGCCCACGCACGCCAACGATTGTTAGACCTCAAGCCGGCTATCGTCATTGATGCGCTCGATGAGCTGCCAGCAGCCGTCGCATGTCTCCACTACAACACGCCATCCATCTGACCAGGAGCACGCCACCATGGGCTGGGACCAACCCGATAAAGACCCGCCACCGTCGCCCAAGCCAGCAGCCAATGAATCGTCCAGTGCGATGGAAAGCCGTTTATTCGAGCGCATGTCCTTTGAGTTTCTGCGTGAGCAGCGCACCGCGCGTCGTTGGGGCATCTTCTTCAAACTGCTGGTTGCGCTGTATGTCACCGGCTTCATGCTGCTGTCCCTGCCGTCCGGCTGGAATCTGTCGGCGCTGGGCAGCGACAAAGTGACGGCACTGGTCGATCTGCAGGGCGTCATCGCCCACGGCAACCAGGCCAGTGCCGACAACATCGTGGCCGGTTTGCGCGCTGCCTTTGAAAACTCCTCGACCGCCGGTGTGGTGCTGCGCATCAACAGTCCTGGTGGCAGCCCGGTGCAGGCCGGCTATATCAACGATGAGATCTATCGTCTGCGCGAGAAGTATCCAAAGATTCCGTTGTATGCGGTGGTCGAGGACATTTGCGCCTCTGGTGGATATTACGTGGCGGCGGCGGCCGACAAAATCTATGCCGACAAGGGCAGCCTGGTCGGTTCGATAGGCGTGCGTATGGATGGCTTCGGCTTCGTCGAGAGCATGCAGAAGCTCGGCATTGAACGGCGCTTGTTCACCGCCGGCGAGAATAAGGGCTTTCTCGACCCGTTCTCGAACCTCGACCCAGTGCATGTTGACCATGTGCACAAGCTGCTCGCAGACGTCCATCAGCAGTTCATCAATACCGTGCTTAAGAAGCGTCGCGACAAACTGAGCAAGGACCCGAACCTGTTTTCCGGCCTGGTATGGACCGGCGCGCAAGCCCTGGGCCTCGGACTGGTTGACGAATTCGGTTCAACAGGGATGGTCGCGCGCGACGTCATCGGCGCTGAGAAAATCGTCGATTTCACGCCCCGCGATTATTCTGTCGAAGGACTTTTGAAGCGCACCGGCGTGACGATGCTGAGCGAGTTCGTCAATATCCGCAGCTGGTCATGGTGAGTCGTCAAGGATGTTGAGCCCGGCACGGGCCAGCATGGCGGCAAGGGCGATCAGCGGTAGGCCGATCAGGGCGGTCGGGTCGTCAGCGATGATGGCGTCGAATAGCGCGATGCCCAGTCCCTCGCATTTGAAGCTACCCGCGCAATCTAGCGGTCGCTCGCGCCGGACGTAATTGCGGATGTGTTGCACGTCGAGGCGACGGAAGCGCACATCGCTCGTCACCACCGCCAGTTCATAGGCTCGGCGAGTAGCATCGAACACGCAGACACTGGTCAGAAAACGCACTGTACGACCGGAGGCGGCTTCGATCTGCAGAACAGCGTCTGCCTCGTTGCCTGGTTTACCCAAGGGCTGACCGTCGATGATCGCCACCTGGTCACTGCCGATGATAAGTGCGTTCGATTGATCGGCCACGAGTGCCCGCGCCTTGGCCAGGGCGAGTCGCCGGACCAGAGCCAATGGCGTTTCATTGACCTGCGAGCTTTCGTCGATCTCGGGCGCCTGCCAAGTGAAAGGCAGGCCGAAACGCTTGAGAAGAGCGCGACGATAGACGGATGAAGATGCCAGGACGAGACGCCCTTTGACGGACGTCGCGAGGGAATTCGAAGCAGAACGCGCTGACATGAAAAATCCGTGTTCTAACTGTCTGATGTTTGGCCTATACTACCGGCCCCCCATGGCCAGCGAATTACCCGAACAAATCGAATGTCGCCAGCTCGCGGCCGGGGCCGGGGCTCTGAGCGGCACACTGCAAGCGGCGCAACTGGGGCGGGTCGTTGAGCCTTACCGCGTCGCCGGCACCACGCAGGTGGAAGTGCGCTGTCGCAACCGGGACGGTGGCGGTTATGAGATAGAGGCGCACATCAAGGCGCCTCTGGAAGCCCGCTGCCAGCGTTGCCTGGAATGGATGGCCTGGCCGGTAGACGTGGTACTGGAACTGGTAGCCTTTACGAAGGCGCCGCCGAGCCAGGACCACGACGAAGAGGATAGTGTGGAACTCGTTGACGGCATGTTGCCTCTGCGGGAAGTGGTAGAAGACGAAGTCCTGTTAAGTTGTCCGTTCGCGCCCTTACATGCGCCTAAGGATTGCTCGGCAGGCGACAGTATCCCGGCGGCCGAGGTCAGCAGTGACCGCAAGCAGCCATTCGCGGGCTTGGCAAATTTGCTCAAGTCGCGCGAGTCAGAATAAAGACCGACGGAACAATTGAAGCGGAGAGTGCATCATGGCAGTCCAACAGAACAAACCGACCCCCTCGAGCCGAGGTATGCGTCGGTCCCACGACCGACTGACGAACCCCGCGTTGTCGGAAGAGCCGACCACTGGTGAAACTCATCTGCGTCACCACATTAGCCCCGACGGCTACTATCGCGGCAAGAAGGTTGTGGCGGACAAGGAATAAGTTGTCCGGCCAGAGGGTCGACGTCCTTGGGGGGACGTCGTGCCGACCGCCGCTTCCACATCATTTCATCCTCGACCTGAAAGACACTCGCGTCCTACCGTGACGATACGCATCGCAATCGATGCCATGGGCGGCGACCATGGTCCCGTGGTAACCGTGGCTGCATCCGCGCGCGCGCTTACTCGGCATGCCAATCTGGAATTGGTGCTGGTCGGTGATGAGCCGACCCTCGCACAAGCCATGCGTGACAATGGTCTGGAAGGCCATGCGCGCGTCAGCATCGAACACGCCGCGCAAGTGGTCGAGATGCATGAACGTCCTTCGCTCGCCTTGCGCGGCAAGCGCGAATCCTCGATGCGCAAGGCCATCGATCAGGTCAAGGATGGTCGCGCCATGGCTTGTGTCAGTGCCGGCAATACCGGTGCGCTGATGGCCATCGCCCGTTACGTGCTGAAGACTCTGCCAGGCATAGACCGGCCTGCGATCTGCGCAACGCTGCCCGGCAAGCTGAAGACTACTCACGTACTAGACCTCGGCGCCAATGTCGATTCTACGTCCGAAGAGTTGTTTCGCTTCGCGGTGATGGGCGCGGTTCTAGCCGAAGCCGTCGATAATCGCCAAAACCCGACGGTCGCGCTGCTCAACATCGGCGAAGAAGAAATCAAGGGCAACGATCGCGTCAAACAGACCGCACTGTTGCTTGAGAAGAGCCCGCTCAACTATGTCGGTTTTATTGAAGGCGACGGCATCTTCGCCGGCAAGGTCGATGTCATCGTGTGTGACGGCTTCGTCGGCAACGTCGCGCTTAAGGCCAGCGAAGGTGTGGCACGCATGCTGGGTGATATCGCCCGCGAAGAATTCAAACGCAGCTTGTTTTCCAAGCTTGGCGCATTGTTCGCGAGGCCGGCAATGCAAGCGCTGCGCGATCGCGCCGACCCCCGTCGTTATAACGGCGCAAGCCTGGTCGGTCTGCGCGGCATCGTGATCAAGAGCCACGGCAGTGCCGACGCGTTTTCCTTTGAACACGCCATCAATGTCGCCGTGCTCGAAACCGAAAAAGCGGTGCCGGAACGCATCAGCCATCTCCTCGAAGAATTGCTTGCCGGTAGTGAAGCGACATGAACCTGTCCAGTTTGTCCGGCAAACTCGCCTTCGCTTTTCCTGGCCAGGGCTCGCAGAGCGTCGGCATGGTGGCTGCGCTGGCGGCGGAGTTCAGCGAAGTAGGCGCGCGTTACGCTGCGGCAAGCGAAGTGCTGGGCTTAGACCTGTGGAAGTTGGTCAACGACGGACCCGAGGAAGAGCTCAATCGTACGCAGAACACTCAGCCGGCGCTGCTGGCCGCGAGCGTTGCAACTTGGGATATCTGGGTGAAGCAAGGCGGGTCGCTGCCTAGCGTCATCGCCGGCCATAGCTTCGGCGAATACTCGGCGCTGGTCTGCGCCGGCGCGCTGGACTTCGCAACGGCCGTCGCACTGGTGGCCGAGCGCGGTCGCCTCATGCAGGAAGCCGTACCGGCAGGGCAGGGCGCCATGGCCGCCATCCTCGGTCTCGATCTCGCGCTGCTCGAAGAAGTATGCGCAGAAGCGGCTACCGGCGGCGGCGTGTGTTCCTGCGCCAATCTCAATGCGCCTGGCCAGATAATCATCGCCGGTAGCATCGCTGCCGTAGATCGCGCCTGCGAACTCGCCAGTGCGCGCGGCGCCAAGCGCGCCATGAAATTGCAGGTCAGTGTACCCGCCCATTGCGCACTGATGTCGCCTGCGGCGGAAGCCTTCGCGGACTGCCTCGCCGAGGTCAAGTTCGAGACGCCGCGTATTACCGTACTGCATAACGTCGACGTCGCCAGTCACACCGATGCGGCGGCGATCCGCGATGTGCTGATTCGACAGCTCTATTCGCCAGTCCGCTGGATCGAGACCATAGCGCAGTTCGCGCGAGCCGGCGTCAGCCACATCGGCGAATGTGGCCCGGGCAAGATACTCGCGCCGCTCATCAAACGTATCGACAAGAACCTTAAGACCGTGGCCTTGAACGAGCCGGCCGGACTGTACGATTTTATCGCAATCGCTCGGAACGAATTGTCATGAGCACCAAGCATCTCGCCCTGGTGACCGGTGCAAGCCGCGGCATTGGTCTTGCGATTGCCCGGCAGTTGGCCGACGATGGATTCGAGATCGTCGGCACCGCGACTTCCAGCGCAGGCCTCGAAGCGATCGAGTCGACTTTGGGTGCAAGTGGCGCGTTGCGTGCCTGTCTGACCTTGGACGTGCTCGACCGCGCGTCCATCGAAACTTTTTTTGCGGCGATGGATGAACGACAATTAAGCCCGGCGGTGCTGGTCAATAATGCCGGCATCACGCGCGACAATCTGCTGCTGCGCATGAAGGACGACGAATGGGATGCGGTCATTGCGGCAAACTTGAGCGCGGTGTTTTCCTTGAGTCGCCGCTGTGTTCGCGCGATGCTGAAAGCGCGCTTTGGTCGCATCATTAACATTACTTCCGTCATTGGCGCGGCCGGCAATGCCGGCCAGGCCAATTACGCGGCGGCCAAGGCCGGTGTGGTCGGCTTTACCAAGTCGATGGCGCTTGAAGTCGCCAGTCGCAACATCACCGTCAATGCGGTGGCGCCGGGCCTCATCGATACCGACATGACGCGCAAGCTGACCGATCAGCAGCGTGACGCCGCGCTCGGCCAGATTCCGCTGGGCCGCATGGGCTCGGCCGTCGAAGTGGCAGCGGTGGTCGGGTTCCTGGCTTCGCCCTTGGCCGGCTATGTCACCGGCGAGACGATCCACGTCAATGGCGGGATGTATATGGCGTGACATAATCGCCGCTGTCGTCCCATCTCGGGCAGACCCACGAGGCGTGTTAGGCCATCCAAGTTTCTGATGTTTTTAAAGTTGATTTCAAAGGGTTACTGCAGACAAACGCACAACGTTTGCTTGCAGTTTGGTCGGTTTTCACTAAACTAGCGTTCGCCGCAATCACGGCGGCACCATCATTGGGAGGAACTTCAAGCGATGAGCAGCGTTGAAGAACGTGTCAAGAAGATCGTCGTCGAGCAATTAGGGGTCAAAGAAGATGAGGTCACCAACGAAGCATCGTTTGTCGATGATTTAGGTGCCGACTCGCTAGACACGGTTGAACTGGTAATGGCGCTCGAAGAGGAATTCAAAACTGAAATTCCTGATGAAGAAGCTGAAAAAATTACGACTGTTCAGCAGGCCATCAATTACATTAACGATCATCTGGATTCATAATACCCACAAGCATTTGCGACAAGGCCGCGCTTCGGTTCCAGAACGCGGCCTTTTCCATTTCTAGATACCGGGAAGAGGTACAGTCAAGTTGGCGCAGCGGGTGGTGGTTACAGGTATGGGGCTGGTTGCGCCCAATGGCAACACGGTCGAGTCTTCGTGGCGGAACACAGTCAATGGCGTAAGCGGCATCGCGCCGATTGTGTCCTTCG
>JAYWAC010000343.1:0-8016 GCA_043782755.1 Pseudomonadota bacterium
AGTAACAATCCCCCGGCAAAGCCGGGGGCCTTCATATTGTGAGCCGCTCAAAGCGGCTATGCAGGGTCGCTAACGCGGCCCTGATTTCTTTTCGCCACCTCGAGGTGGCTGGTCAGCGCAGAAGATTCAATTGATCTAACCGTTGGTCTTCCTGCTCCTGGTGGAGTATGTACGCACGGATCGTGGCCTCGTCTCGCCCTACCGTCGATACGAAATATCCACGTGCCCAGAAGTGCTGGCCGACGAAGTTACGCTTTCGCTCTCCGTAGACTCGCGCCAGATGAATCGCACTTTTCCCTTTGATGTACCCCACCACTTGCGATACCGCATGCTTCGGTGGGATGGCGATCATCATGTGAACGTGATCGGGCATCAAATGCCCTTCTTCTATCCGGCTCTCCTTCTGCCCGGCTAGCTGACGGAATACCTCACCAAGGTGTCGCCGCAGTTCTTCGTATAACGTCTTGCGCCGATACTTTGGTATGAATACAACGTGATATTTGCAGTCCCATTTCGTGTGATTTAGGCTTTCGTACTTGTCCATCGTGGTTCTCCGTTCCGTGTGCTTTGGCGGCTCACAGTCTGGAGTTTCCGCGATGGACTCCCTGAGATGTCAAACGGTTACTGCCTCCCCGGCAAAGCCGGGGGATCTCCTTTCGTATTAGAAATGAATAAAGCATGCGGCCCTTTTGCAAAATTTATCCGGGTGGGTCTTTTATCCGCTATCACCTTGGCACCCGCCGTGAGCGCGGCACAGGGCGTGAGCCTGGCTTCGGGCCTGACGGATTTCACCAGCTGGTCATTGTTCGGCTCGGCAACGGCGCAAAATCAAACGCCCGGTAACGGCTTTACCTACAGCGAACTCAGGCTGACCAACGGCACCGGTGGTGAAGCCGGCGCGGGCTTCGCCCCGGCGGCGATAACGCTAGATTTCAATCAGTCTTTCAGTTTCGATTTTCACTTCTTCATTCCCGTCAGCAAGGACCTACGCGGCGATGGCATGACGTTCACCTTGTCGGATACACCTGGCGTCGGCGGTGGGGGCTCAAGCCTGGGCTACGCCGGTCTCTCATCGAATTCCGTTGCCTTCGCCATCGATACTTTTAATTTTGATGGTGAGCCGGTATCGCCGAGTCTTCAAATCCTGCAACACGGCGCCAGTGATCCGCTAGCTGCGACAGAAACGGGCCTCGGCGACACGATCCGCGATCCAAATTTCCAATGGTTCGCCAGCGTCCTCTACACACCTTCCGGAAACGGGGACGAAACGGGCACCCTGCAAGGCACCATTGAGCATATCAATCTGGGCACATTCTCGGTGTCCGCGCTGGTCGATCTCAGCACTGTCGGGCCAGTCGTCGACGGCGGTCACGCCGTGTTCTTCGGCTTCACTGCCGGGAATGGATTGGCGACCGATGCCCATATCGTGACCAGCGCCGCACCGGTGCCGCTGCCCGCCGCCCTCTGGCTGCTGGGGTCAGCACTCGGCGGACTGGGCATGGTGCGTCGTCGCACGGGCCACCAGCGGGCCTTGGCCCGCGCCTGACGCAGCGGAGTTAAAGCGCTCGCCGTCGCCGCCGACGGCGGGCTTTGCGAGTAGGCAAGGCTCGCGTTCAAACCTGACGAATATTTGCCTTGCAGCATGCTGGCTCACCGCACCTGGATGGATGTGTGTGCTGTCGATGACATTGATTCAATACCATCGGGTATAGAGGTGAAACTGCTCACCTGATGAGCGAGAGGTTTGGATTCTCTGCGGCTTTCTGTCTGCTTCACTACGCCTCTACCACGCCACTTCTCTAGTCCTTTGTGGGTCAGAGGTCAGTCTGACACTCGCTCAGCCCCAATAGCCTCGGCAGTTCATGAATGTCAGACTGAAGTCTGACCCACAAAGGCACGCTCGGGAAGCGAGTCCGCGACACGCGGCGCTGAGCGGATGTGCTCGCCTGGCTGCGCAATACCAGCTATGGTCGAGGCATGCCACCCCCCGACTTAAGTGAATTGCTCGCCGGCCTTTTCCCGTCGGCACGGCGTTTGTCTTTCGAGCTGCTGGTGCTGGTGGCGGCGCTGATCGCGGGCCTCTGGTCCAGCGTCTACACCGTGCCCAGCGACTCCGTCGCGGTGGTGCAGCGCTTTGGCCAATACCTGCGCATGGTCGATCCCGGTCTGCACTTCAAGCTGCCACTCGGCGTCGATGTCGCGACCATCCTGCCCGTCAAACGTCAGTTGAAACAGGAGTTCGGCTTCTCGACGCCGAACGCGACCAACTCCTACCAGAATTCCCGCGAACCGGTCGCGGAAACCCAGATGGTCACCGGCGATTTGAATGCGGCACTGGTCGAATGGGTCGTGCAGTACCGCATCGCGGATCCTCTCAAGTTCCTGTTTCAAATTCGCGACGCCCAGGCGACCTTGCGCGACGTGTCCGAGTCGGTGATGCGCGAGGCGGTCGGCGATCGCACCGTCGACGAAGTCATCACGGTCGGACGGCAGGAGATTGAAGTCGAGGCGCTGGCCCGCATGCAACTGCTGGCCGCCAAATACGAGCTCGGCATCAGTATCGACCAGGTGCAATTGAAGAACGTCAATCCGCCGGAACCGGTGCAGACCTCGTTCAACGAGGTCAACCAGGCCCAGCAGGAGAAGGAAAAACTCATCAATCAAGCACGCCGCGAGTACAACAAGGTCATTCCCCTGGCGGAAGGCGAGAAAGATCAGCGGGTGCGCGAGGCCGAAGGTTATAAGCTCAAGCGCGTCAACGAAGCCGAGGGCGATGTGGCGCGCTTCAAAGCGCTGTTCGGCGAATATCTCAATGCCCCCGAAGTCACCAAACGAAGAATCTATCTCGAGACCTTGCAGGACGTCCTGCCGAACTTGAAATCCAAGATCATTCTGGATGAGAAGGGTCGACAGATACTGCCGCTGCTGCAGCTCCAGCAGCCAGCCCGGACGGTCATACCATGAGCGTGCTGCGCACCCTCCCTGGCCTGCTGCTGGTGGCCGTGGCCGCCACGCTCTATAGCGCCGCCTATACCGTCAACGAGATTGAGCAGGTCATCGTTACCCAGTTCGGCAAACCGGTAGGTGCGCCAGTCACCAGCGCCGGTCTGAAATTCAAAGTGCCGTTCATTCAGGACGTCAACGCGCTTGATAAACGGATCTTGGAATGGGACGGCAATCCGAGCGATATGCCGACCAAGGACAAACTCTATATTTCGGTGGATCTGTTCGCGCGCTGGCGAATTGTCGACCCGCTGCAATATTTTCTGCGCTTGCGCGACGAGCGCAGTGCGCAATCGCGCCTGGACGACATCCTCGGCAGCGAAACCCGCAATGCGGTCGCCAAACACGAGCTGATCGAGATCATCCGAACCACCAAGGATCGCGTTCCGACTCAGGACACCACCCTGGGTGATTCCAACAATGTGCTCGGTGCCCTGGTGCCGATACATTTCGGACGCGAGTTGGTCGAAAAACAGATATTCGCCGCCGCCGCCGCCAAAGTCGCGGTGTTCGGCATCGAACTGTTGGACATACGCTTCAAGCGCATCAACTACAACGAGTCAGTGCGCCCCAAGATCTACGACCGTATGATCAGTGAACGCCAGCAGATCGCCGAACAGTTTCGCTCCGAGGGCAACGGCGAGGCGGCACGTATCGACGGCAACCGCGAGCGCGAACTGCAGAAAATACGTTCCGAAGCCTACCGTCAGGTCGAAGAGATCCGCGGCGAGGCGGATGCCACGGCAACCGCCATCTATGCCAAGGCCTACAATCAGAGTGCCGAGTCGGTGAGCTTCTACGAGTTCACCCGCACCATGAGCACCTATCGCGCGATCATCACGCCCGATACCACCTTGGTACTGTCTACCGATAGCGAGCTATTCAGATTTCTGAAGGGCATCAAACCCTGAGCGCAAGGCGTGCCCTGCGCATGGCCGCGTCGGCTGAATGTCTCGTCCCCGTACAAGTCCGCTGTGTTGATCAACGCCGTCACGCCACCCTGGCCGGCCATACCGTCAATGTCCGGGCATTGCGCCTCGATCTCCGCCTGCTTGTCATCGCCTGATGCCGTGACGAGCTTGACGATCTCATCCACTTCTATTTCTTTCATCTTATCGAAGGTGATCTCCCGCAAGACTCTGTGCCTCTCCTAAAACAATTGCGCGCCAGCAGCGCGTTGGGGTACGCCGAAAGAACTGCGAATGCGAGTATTGTCCGGTCATGCGTTGCCACCTTGGCGCCGTGTGGAATCGACACCATTGGACGGTATAGGATTTTACCGTACAGTCCATTTCATCGGCAGAGAAAAGCTCAGGCAGCGGCGCAGCGCACACTAACCGTCGAGAAACTGCTCGCCAAATTCCTAAAATAGGACACTCATCCGACTAGTGGGAAAGGAAATCAAAAATGGCGGTTGAATCAAAAGGCCGCGACCTTTTTATTGTCGATAACAGTGTTTCCGGCTGGACTGGTCTTCGTTATCTAGAAGAGTGGTGCACCATCGCGCGAGCCTTCGATATTGCGACGGGCTACTTTGAAATCGGCGCACTGCTCGCCCTCGACGGAAAATGGCAGATGCTGGACAAGATCCGCATCCTGCTGGGCGCGGAGATGACGCATCGCACGCGAAAGGCACTGCTCGACGCCGTGCGTGAGCGGGCCATGCAGGCCCTTGATGGCAGTATCGAGGCAACCAAGGACTCCAACCCGTTTCTCCACGGTGTACCTGCACTCCTCGAAGCTCTCCGTTGCGGCCAGATCGAATGCCGCGTCTACGACAAGGACAAATTCCACGCCAAGGCCTACATCACCCACGCGAAGCTGGAAGTGATCGGTTCCCAGGCCCTGGTCGGATCGAGCAACTTCACCTTGCTGGGTCTCACCAAGAACATCGAGCTCAACATCCAAGTCCAGAGCGCCCGGGAGGTCGCGCAGCTGCAAGAGTGGTTCGAGATCCACTGGAACGATGCCAGCGAGGTCACTGACGCCGTCATCGCCACTATCGCGCGCCAAACCCATCTCTACACGCCGTTCGATGTCTATGCGAAAGCGCTCCAAGAGTACTTCCGGGGTCATGAGCTGACCTCGACCGAGTGGGACGAGACCCGCTCGCAGATGTTTCCGAAGATCGACCGCTATCAGAAGGAAGCCTACTGGGCGCTGATGAAGATCGCGCGCCAGCATGGTGGCGCATTTCTCTGCGACGGCGTCGGTCTCGGCAAGACCTTCGTCGGGCTGATGCTGATCGAACGCCTGGTGCTGCACGAAGGCAAGCGCGTGGTGCTGTTCGCGCCCAAGGCGACGAAGGAAGGCGTGTGGGAGCCACACCTGCGCGATTGGCTGCCTCACATCGGCGGCGTCGGCGGCAATGCGGACTTCAGCAACCTCGCCGTTTTCAGTCACACGGACCTTGGCCGGAAGGGCGATTTCCCAGAGCGATTCCGCCGAATCGCCGAGCTCGCCGATGTCGTGATCATTGACGAGGCCCACCATTTCCGCAATCCGGGTCGGCAGGGCAATGTAGACGATGAAGTCGAACCGTCGCGCTACCACCAGCTCTACGAGCTGCTCGACCATGAGAAGCGGCCCAAGACCGTCTTCATGCTTACGGCCACACCGATCAACAATCGGCTGAGCGACTTCCGCCACATGACCGAGCTATTCACCCGTGGCGTCGAAACCTACTTCGCCCGCACGCTGGGTGTGAACAACCTGCGCGCACATTTTAACCGGATGGAGAAAGCGCTCCGAAATGCCGTCGGGCACGATTCGACCGATGTGGCCGAGCACATGACCGAGGCACAGCAGATTCTCGGCACCGACGAAATCTTCAAGCAGCTCGTCGTGCAGCGCAGTCGCGCCTACGCCCGCGAAAGCCAGATCCGCGAGACCGGCAAAGCTGCCGTCTTCCCAGAGCGCAAAGCGCCCCAGGTCGCCGCGTACTCGATCCGCAAGACCTACGGCCGCCTGCTCGACATGTTTGAGAAGGCCTTCACCCGCAAGAATCCACTGTTCACTCTTCCGATGTACTACCCGCTTGCGTGGTACACGGGAGCGGACAAGAGCATCGATCCCCTGGATGAAGGGCGACAAGAGCAGGTCGTCGGCCTCATCCGCACCAACTTTCTCAAACGCTTCGAGAGCTCGGTCACCGCATTCGAGATGTCCTGCGACCGCTTGTTGCAGAAATTGCTGGCCTTCCTGCAAATTCATAGCGAATCCGAAACGGAGAAGAAGCGACTGGATCGTTGGAAGTCCCAAAATAGTGAGATTCTCGGCTATTCGGCGCACCGCCAATTCGCGTTCTGGGGCGACGAGGGCGACGATTCAGAAGACGAGGACATCGTGCCCCAGGAAATGCTCGACGCCGTCGAGCGCCTCGATCGCAAGGAGTACCGAGTCGAGGAGATGATGTCAGAGACTTTTCTTGACCTCGACCAGATTGTGCAATTCCTTGCCGAGGCTCGGAAGTTCGATCCCAAGCACGACGACAAGCTGCAGAAGCTGATCCGGCTGCTCAAGACCAAGGAACTCGATGGTCAGAAGGTCCTCATCTTCACTGAGTTCGCCGATACCGCCCGCTATCTCAAGGGCCAACTCGACAAGGCCGGCATCGACGGCGTGGCTCAAGTGGATAGCGCAACCAAACGCAATCGCGCCGACGTCATTCAGTGTTTCTCACCGTATTACAACGGCGCCTCGTCGCCCGCGCTCGCCGAGAAGGGCCGCACGGAGATCCGCGTCCTCATCTCTACCGACGTGCTCTCCGAGGGCCTGAACCTCCAGGACGCCTCGCGGATGATCAACTACGACATCCATTGGAACCCGGTTCGCCTGATGCAGCGCATCGGCCGCGTAGACCGGCGCATGAACCCTGAAGTCGAGAAGCGGCTCGTCGCTGACCATCCGGAAGTGGCGTCTTCGCGCGGCAAGGTGAGCTTCTGGAATTTCCTGCCGCCTGATGAGCTGAACGCGATCCTCACGCTCTACGCTAAAGTCACCCAGAAGACCTTGCTTATCTCGAAGACGCTCGGCATCGAAGGCAAGAAGCTTCTGACTCCCGAAGACGACTTCGATGCGATCAGGGAATTCAATCACGCCTACGAGGGTACGAAGACGGCAGTCGAGGACATGCACCTCGAATACCAGGCTCTGATGCAGACAGACCCGGAGTTGGAGGCGCGACTCAAGGGTCTGCCTGGCGCGACTTTCAGCGGGCGTAAACGCGTGACCAAGGGCGTGCGCGGCGTATTCTTCTGCTACGCCCTCCCCGCGCTGGACAAGCAGAAGAATCCGCCTGAGTTCACTGAGGAGGCTGGCACCACGCGCTGGTACCTCTACGACCTCGACCGCGACGCCATACTTGAGGAACCCGGGGAGATCGTTGCCAGCATCCGCTCCACGCCCGAGACGCCACGTAAGTGTGCCACCGAGGAGAAGACGCTCATCGAGCTGCGCGGCAAGATCGAGAGGCACATCAAGAATTCCTATCTCAAGCGGGTAGACGCGCCAGTCGGCGTCAAGCCCGCGCTCCGCTGCTGGATGGAACTCAACGAGGGATAGGGAAATGCCGACGGATCCACGACCTTGACGCCGACAGCTTCGCCGACATGTACGCGCAGACCATTGCCTACGGTCTACTCTCGGCACGCATTGCCGACCCGCACAAGAAGACGGTCGACGACTTCGCCGGCCACATGCGCACCAACCCGTTTCTGCGCGAGCTGATGGAGACCTTCCTGAAGGTCGGCGGGCGGCGCGGCAAGGCAGGCGGGCCGGGTATCGACTTCGACGAGCTGGGGGTGAGCGAAGTTGTGCAGTTGCTCGACGACGCGAACATGGAAGCCGTCGTCCTCGACTTCGGCGACAAGAACCCGCAGGAAGACCCGGTCATCCACTTCTATGAGTTGTTCCTCAAGGAGTACGACGCGAACAAGCGGATGCAACGCGGTGTCTTCTACACCCCGCGACCGGTGGTCTCCTACATCGTGCGCTCGGTGGACGAGCTGCTGC
>JAYWAC010000344.1:0-21119 GCA_043782755.1 Pseudomonadota bacterium
GAACACGCGCGGGTCCCAGAAACGTCGTGCGCCGCCCTGGGAAAGTTGCACCATGCGCGACTCGCCACCGTTATAGGCGCCCAGCACTAATTCCAGATCGTTGTTCAAGCGTTTGAGCTGGTCATTCAGATAGGCGGCATTGGCAGCAGTCGAGGCAGTTGGATCGAAACGTTCATCGAAGCCGTTGTCGGCGCCGAGCCCATAGCGTTTGCCGGTGGCAGGCATGAACTGCAACAGACCGGAGGCGCCGCTCGCCGATACCGCGTGCACCTTGCCGCCCGACTCCTTGGCCATGATGCCGAACAGCACTGCTTCCGGCAGCCCGTTCTTGGCATAGGTCGGCCACATCTTGTAGCGCATGTATTGATAGTTCTCATAGGTATCGAGCAATTGCGGGCGCATCCAGGTCAGCCATTCGCGCAGCGCGGCGCGCAGCGGTTCGTTGAACTCGATCAATTCACGCAGATCGTGACCGTTTAACAGATTCACGCTGCGCTCGCTCTCGGGCAGATCGGCCAGTAGCGGCGAACGCTCATTGTCGTCGGCGCTGCCGCTGCCGCCCGCGCCATTCGCTGCGCCGACGCCGACCAAGGCCTGCGACTGGGCTTCAATCAGCGCTTCCTGAGATTTGGCCACGCGCTGGACCTCACAACCACGCATCTGCGCGCAGCGTTCGGCGGCGGCGCCGAAACGCGCACGGGCCTGGGCCAAACCATCGGCGGCGGCGGCGGCATCGCCTTTACGTAAGGCGTCGAGGGACGCTTCGCCCTGGCTACGAGCGGCATCGGCGTCGTCATAAACCGCCTGAATGAACACCGCGCCGGCAGGCGTGACGTCATTGGCGCGATTGGCGAAGGCGTTGGTGGAAGAGCGTGAACTGGCATGGTTACATGCCGACAACAGGCACAGCACGAGGATACACGCGACACGAAAAGAACAGGGCATGCACGGACTCCGCAAAAGGTCGCGGCAAAGGTAACGGCACAGGCCCCGCACTGCAACGTCTCGCGCGGCGCGATTCATGTCGTCAGGCCCGCTGCTCAAAGGCTTCGAGCTTGGGTGTCGCCATCTCCTCGGCGAAGCGCGCATAACTCCATGGCCAGCTCGCCGGCACGCCGAACTTGTCGAGATACCAGCTCTTGCAACCGGTAGACCAGATCGCGCCCTTGGCCGCTTCGATCCGCGCCTTGTCGAAAGCACTGGTGGCGCTCGCACTGGCGCTGATCTCGCGACATTGTCCATCGCGGAGCTTATCCAGCAGTTGCAGCACGTAACCGAGTTGCATCTCGGCGATCTGGATCAGCGAGAAATTGCCTATCGGTCCGTTCGGGCCATTCAGCAGGAACATATTGGGAAAGCCCGGCACCGATAGCGACAGATAGGCGATGGGTCTATCGGCCCATACCTCGTCGAGATCGACGCCGCCACGCCCGCTCACCACGGTCGGGCGTATGAAGCGGTCGGCGTGGAAGCCGGTCGCCAGCACCAGCACATCGAGTTCGTGCAGACGCCCGTCAGCGGTGCGGATGCCCTTGGCCTCGATGCGCTCGATACCCTCGGTCACCAGCTCGGCGTTGCGATGCTGGATGGCCTGGTAGAAGTTCGGCGAAAACACCAGACGCTTGCACGCCGCACGATAAGTGGGACGCAACTTCTCGCGCAGCACGGCATCGGTGACGTTGTTCTCCAGATTCTCGAGACAAGCCCGCTCGATGCTCGCCATCTCCTTGGAGTCGGCGTTGATCACGGCATTGGCGATGAAGTCGGTCATCATGCGCTTCGCCTCATCGCGAATGCTCATGATGCGCGCGCTGTCGACGGCAAAGGCCGCGCGCTCCTCGGCGCTGTAGGCGGGGTTGTCGATCGCCATCACCCACTGTGGGGTGCGCTGAAACAGTTCGAACTTGGCAACCTTGTCGACCAACGCCGAGGTGATCTGGATGGCGGTCGAACCGGTGCCGATCACGCCAACGCGTTTGCCCTCCACTGCGACATCGTGATTCCAGCGTGCGCTATGGAAGCACGCGCCCTTGAAATCATCGAGGCCTGGGATCTCGGGCATCTTCGGGTAGTGCAACACGCCGGTGGCGGCAATCACCGCATCGGCGCTGTCGCTGTGGCCCTGCTTGGTGGTGAGCTGCCAGCGGCCACTCTCGAACACGCAACGCGTGATCTCGGTGTTGAACTTGATCGAGGGCATAACCGCGTACTTCTTCGCCACGCCTTCGAAATAGGCCTGGATCTCATCGCCCGGCGCGAACACATGGCTCCAGTGCGGATTCGGCTCAAAGGTATAGGTATACAAATGGGCCGGCACGTCGCAGGCGATACCGGGATAGGTGTTCTCGCGCCAGGTGCCACCGAGACGGTCGGCCTTTTCGTAGATGACGAAATTCGTATAGCCCGCCTCGCGTAGCTTGATGGCGGCAAGAATCCCGGCCATGCCAGCGCCAATCACCACGATGCGCAGATCGCGCGCCTGACTTTGAGACATCGAAAACCTCCTCCTTCCAATTGAATTCCTGCGCCGCGCATGAGCCCGATCAAGCCCAGGCGCCGCGATGCGGGGACTGCCCAGCCGGGCAGAATGACGATTAAGATGGAAGCGGACAAGACTTTCCGGTGGACGCCCATGCAAAGTCAGTGGTCGGCGGCGAGGGCACGACGGTGAGCGGTGCGCGCCCGCGCGACGAAATCCTCACCCATGCCGGCGTGCGCATGCCACGTCTGCTCTACGGCACTGCCTGGAAGGCCGAGCGCACGGCCAGTCTGGTCGAAGCGGCACTACGCGCCGGCTTTCGCGGCATCGACACCGCCGCGCAACCCAAGCACTACGATGAAGCCGGCGTCGGCGTGGGCCTCGCCGAGGTCGCCCTGCCGCGCGACACACTTTATCTGCAGACCAAGTTCACGCCCCCGAGCGGCCAGGACCGTACACGTCTGCCCTACGATCTCGCCGCGCCATTGGCAGCGCAGATAGCCCAATCCCTGACGAGTTCCTTGCGCAATCTCGGTTGCGATTATCTCGACGCGCTGGTGCTGCATTCGCCGCTCGCCAGCCGTGGCGAGACGCTCGCTGCATGGCGCGCGATGGAACACTGGGTGACACGCGGGATGGTGCGCCAGCTCGGTATCAGCAATTGCTATGCGCTGGCCGAGTTCGATGCGCTCTATCGCGCCGCGACCATCAAACCCGCCGTGCTGCAGAACCGTTTCTATGCACGCACCCGCCACGACCGCGAATTGCGCGCCTATTGCCGCGCCCACGACATCATCTATCAAAGCTTCTGGACTTTGACCGCCAACCCCGCAGCCCTCGCCAGTGCAACGCTGCGCAATCTCGCCCTGCGTCATCGCTGCGCGCCGGCCCAGATCTTGTATCGCTATCTGACCCACATCGATGTCGTGCCATTGATCGGTACCACCTCGACCGCGCACATGCGCGAGGATCTCGCGATCTTCGATTTCACACTCGAAGCGCGCGAGTGTGACGCGGTGAGTCTCTTGTTTTGAGCGCGCTGATCGACGCGCACTAAGCCGCAAGTAAGATGAGGGAACACCGTTACGCGAGCGGGATGCGCGTCGTTCGGGTATTGTCACGCCATGCCGTCCTCGATTGCCGCCACGCCGCGTCCGTGGTTCATGCTCAGTCTTGCCCTGCTTGCCCAGATAGCGGTGTCGCTGGTGGTCCAAGGTGTGCCGACCCTGGCGCCGTTTCTGCAAGCTGATCTATCTCTCACCCGCGCTGAGGTCGGCATGTTCAACTCCGCCATCATGGGTGGCTCGCTGATCGCGATGTTCGCCGCCGGTTGGGTGGTCGACGTCAAGGGCGAACGCGCAGCGCTGGTGTGGGGCAATGTGGTGGTCGGACTGTTCTGTCTGACGGTGCTCGCCACCCACAGTTTTCTCACCGCGCTCATCGCGCTGTTCTGCGCTGGCATCGGCGGTGCCTTTCCGACACCCGCCGGCAGCAAGGCGGTGATGACCTGGTTTCCGATTCGCCAACGCGGCATGGCGATGGGCGTGCGCCAGACCGGCATTCCCCTCGGTGGCGCACTGGCGGCCGCCACCCTGCCCTTCATCGCGCATGCCGCCGGATGGCGCATGGCGGTAGTGGTCGGTGGCCTGACCTGTTTCGTCAGCGCGGCCTTGTGCCAGTGGCTCTATCTCGCGCCGGAAGTCGCGCCACGGCTGGCCACAGTGCAGCAGCGCCTGCCGCGCTTCGTCGACTTCCTGACCCGCGAGGTGGTGTTGCTCGGCCTGGCCGGTGCGCTCGCGACCCTCGGCCAATTCACTCTTGTCACCTATCTCGCGATTTATTTGAAAGAGACCCAGGGCATCGCTGTGACGACGTCGGCGAGCCTACTGGTGGCGGCCCAGATTGCCGGCGCCGCTGGGCGCGTGTTGTGGGGCGTGGCCAGCGATCGTGTGTTCGGTCATCGGCGGCGGCCGGCGCTGATTCTGCCGATCGCCTTGTCGGCGGCCGGCGCGCTGGCCCTCGGCTGGCTGCCCCATGGCACACCGCTATGGGCTATCGGCATCTTGGTCACCGTGCACGCTTTCTGCGCGCTGGGCTGGCATGGCAACTGGATTGCACTGATCGCCGAAGTCGCCGGCCCCGAGCGTCAGGGCCGCACCGTCGGCGTGGCGATGTCCATCATGTATCCCGGCATCATCGTGCTGCCACCGTTGTTCGGCCTGTATGTCGACAACACCCATTCCTGGCCCGGCGCTTGGACCGGCTTGAGCGTGGTGCTGGTCATCGCCACGGCATTGATCCTGCCAGTCGACGAGCGCAGTCTGGCGCAACGCAACTGACTACCAAAAAGACAGAGAGAGGAAATCCCCATGTGGTCTTTCGCCACCGATCCCGATTTTCAGGAACAGCTCGACTGGATCGATCTGTTCGTCAAGCATGAAGTCGAGCCACTCGATCATCTGCTCGGCAGCCAGTGGAACATCCACGACCCGCGCTTCAAGAAACTGGTGCGGCCGCTGCAAGCGAAGGTGCGTGCGCGTGGACTATGGGCCTGTCATCTTGGACCGGCACTCGGCGGCAAGGGCTATGGCCAGTTGAAGCTTGCGCTCATGAACGAATTATTCGGTCGCTCGCGCTTTGGACCGATAGTATTCGGCGCCCAGGCACCGGACACCGGCAATGCCGAAATCCTCGCCCACTACGGCACGGCCGCGCAGAAGCAGCGTTTCTTAGAGCCGCTACTCGCCAATGAAATCGTGTCGTGCTTCTCCATGACCGAGCCGCAGGGCGGTGCCGATCCTTTGGTGTTCACCACCCGCGCCGTGCAGGACGGCGACGAATGGATCATCGACGGCGAGAAATGGTTTTCGTCCAACGCCTGCTATGCAGCGTTCTTCATCGTCATGGCGGTGACTGACCCCGACGCCGCGCTCTATAAACGCATGTCGATGTTCATCGTGCCGGCCGAAACCGCCGGCGTCGACATCAAGCGCAATCTGACTTTCTACGGCGAGCCGGAAGCGACCCACGCCTATATGGCCTACAAGGGTGTGCGCGTGCCTAAGGAAAATATGCTCGGCGGGCGTGGCGATGCTTTCGTGGTCGCGCAGGTACGACTCGGTGGTGGTCGCCTACATCACGCCATGCGTACCGTCGCCCAGGCACGTCGTGCGCTGGAGATGATGTGCGAACGCGCCTTATCCCGTACCACCAAGGGTGAACTCTTAGCGCACAAGCAGATGGTGCAGGAAAAGATCGCCGACTCCTGGGTGCAACTGCGTCAGTTCCGTCTGCTGGTGCTGGAAACCGCGTGGCTGTGTGACCAAGGTCAAGACTACAAGGCGGTGCGCAAGAACATCGCGGCGGTGAAAGCGGTGATGCCGAAGGTCTTGCACGACATCGCAGAGCGCGCGCTCCACCTGCATGGCTCTCTCGGTCTCTCGACCGAGATGCCCTTCACCGACTGGCTGGTGAATTCCTATCACGTCGGTCTCGCCGATGGCCCGACCGAAGTGCACAAGATCACCGTCGCGCGCGAAGTGTTGAAAGAATACGAAGGCACCACCCAACTGTTCCCCGACTACCATAGTCCGACCGCAGCGGAACGGGCGCACGATCTGTATGACGAACTGCTCGCTGAGCTCACCTGAGATAACGGGAGGCCGCGCGATGGGTGAATTCGACAATGACCACAAGGGTGGCGCTTCGCCCTTCCACGCTGGCGAATCCGCTCTGCAGGCGCGTGCTGGTGTACAGGAACGCATCGAACGCCTCGGACGGGTGATGATACGCGACCAACTGGTCGATCAGCACCGCGAGTTCTTTGCCCTGCTGCCGACCTTGCTGGTCGGCGCGCTGGATGCGCAGGGTCAGCCCTGGGCCAGCATGCTGGCCGGCCCACCCGGCTTTCTATCGGCGCCCGATGCGCGGCAGCTGCGCATCGCCACCTTGCCGCGCGCGGACGACCCTCTCGTCGCCGGTCTGCATGTCGGTGCACCGGTCGGTCTGCTTGGACTGCAGCCCCATACGCGACGGCGCAATCGCATGAACGGCGAAGTGACCGCTATCGATGCACAGGGCTTCGAAGTCACGGTGGTGCAGAGCTTTGGCAATTGCCCGAAGTACATCCAGGCGCGCCAACCGCAGTGGCGCGAGGTCGCGAGCAATGGCGAGCTTAAAACCGGCGGGGCCCTGCTCGATGACGAGACCCGCGCGCGCATTCGCAATGCCGATACTTTCTTCGTTGCCAGCCGTTCCAGCGAAGCGCGCAGCGCGCGCGAAGGCGGCACTGGTCTGGATGTCTCCCATCGCGGCGGCAAACCCGGCTTCATACGCATCGACGACACGGGCTCGCACAGCGTGCTGGTGATCCCGGATTTCTTCGGCAATCTTCTATTCAACACCCTCGGCAATCTGCTCGAGCACCCAGCCTGTGGATTGCTATTCGTCGATTATGTCGATGGCGGCATGCTGCAGCTGGTCGGCGACGGCGAGATTGAATGGCAGGGTGAGGACGTGGCGCGCTACGTTGGCGCCGAAAGGCTGTGGCGCTTTCATGTGCGTGGAAGTTTGTGGCGGCCGCAGGTGTTGCCCTTGCATTGGAGTGCAGCCGAGTGGGCGCCGCAGTTGGGGGATTTGGGGGAATGGTGATGAAGAACCCTGGCGGCGAATTCATTCGCACCTTGGCCGTCGCCTTCACCTTCATCTTTTTTGTGGGTCCGACTTCAGTCGGACATTCAATGGCGTGACTCTGCGCTAGGTTCTGGAACGAATGTCCGACTGAAGTCGGACCCACAATAAGATAGAAAAGAGAACTCGCTAGAGAGCGTTCACGCCACCTGCTGTTGTTGCCACCACCGCCGCACCGAGGCATTCACCTCGGCCGAATGGAAACGCGCCACCTTGTTGCTGGGCTCCAGCGCCTCTTCGTAGAAGAACGCCGGCAATTCGTCATCGGCTTCGGTAAAGCCGGCAGCCTTATTGAACTGCGCCTCGTAGCGCAAGGTCTTGCGCCCGAGTTCGCGGAACCAGGCTATCGAAAATTCCGTGCCGCAAGCGTTGTTGATCGAACTCACCACCATTTCCAGGTTGGCATTAGTCACCGAGCGTCCGAACACACACAAACCGAGGGAATCGGCGCTCGCGCATAAGGTCTGCATCTCCATGCTGACGTCCACCAGTTCATCGACGCTCTTGCCACTGCATTCATATTTGGGCGCATTGCCGGTGGTGTGATCGGCGCCCTGGGCGGTGATCATCATGGAAATACCGGTCACTTCGATCACGCGTGGGTCATAGGCACTGATGCCCTGCTTCTTGATCACCGGGCAACGCGCGACCTGGTAATGCGCACCGACAGCCGCCGTGCCCTGCGCCCACAGCCGGCCTTCGCTACTGCCGGAACGCAGTTCTTCCATCACCCGCGTCAGAAAAGGCACATCGCCGAAAGGTGCAAGGCCCGCGTCGAGCAACACACCCATCATCGCGCCGGTCTCGATGGTATCGATGCCGAGATCGTTGGCGTGCCAGTTGAGGCGCGCCAAATCGTCCGGGTCACTCAGACCGCAGTTGGTACCCATCAATCCCAAGGTTTCGTATTCAACCGGTGAGACGATCTCCTTGCCGTCGGCGTCGGCGTAGACATTGCTGCATTCAATCAGGCAACCCGGCATGCAGGCATGGGAAGTCTCACCGCCGCGCGACTGATTCTGCTGACGGATGTATTCACCGCCCATCTTCAGCACGCCCTGGGCAATATCCACCTGACGACCGGCAGTGAAATTGTTGACCGGCAGACCACCGACATGATTGGTGTAATCGGCCATCATCGCCGTGCCATAGTCCTTCAACACGTTGATAGCTTCATCGGCGCGTAGCTTGGCGCCGTACTCCTTGATGCTGCTCAGCACTTTCTTGCGATCGTGAAAAGCCGGCATGCGATCGAGATCGAGCACGATGGCTTTCAATTTCTTCACGCCCATCACCGCCCCGACGCCACCGCGCGCCGCGAGACGCGCCGGTCGCTTGTCGGTATCACTCATGGCAATACCGGCAAGGAGACCGCCGTACTCACCCACCGGGCCGCAGATCGCGACGCTGACCTTCTGACCATAGACCTCGTGCAGCATCGCCGCCGTTTCGAAGGTGCCACGGCCGAGGTAAGGCGCGGCACTGGTGAATGCGCAACTACCGTCCTTCTTCAGATACATCACGCTCCATTCCTCGCAGGCACCGTAGAGCGTGAAGCCCGCGATCGAGAGCTGGCCCATGGCGAGGCCGAAGGAGCCACCGGCATTGGCTTCCTTAATACCGCCGGTCAGCGGACTCTTGCAGCCGACGCTGGTGCGATTGGCATTGGACCAGTTGCTGCCGGCAAACGGACCAGCCGAGAAGATCAGCGGATTTTCCGGACTCATCGGGTCAATGGTCGCCACGCCCAATTCGAGCAGGGTCTTGGCAATGAAATAGCGACCGGCCTGGGCGACCTGTTCGCCGCTGAAACTTTCCTCGCGCAGCTCGCGCCGTGCCAGATCGATGTGGAGATATTTGCGCATGGAGCTTCCTCGGAAAATCGGTGCCTGCTGCAGGCAGTATATCGACACGCGCGGCGTTCGCCGCCATTTCTACCGCAAGGGTAGAGCCAAGGGCGCGCAAGCGTGCCCTAGCTATCACTGGCCCTCACTCGTCGTCGAGATGTTTGCGTAATTCGATGGGCGGCGCCACGCGGCGCCGCAAACGCAGGTTCAACAGTTCGACCGCGACCGAGAAGGCCATGGCGAAATAGATGTAGCCCTTGGGGATATGGAATTCGAGACCCTCGCCGATCAGGGCCACACCGATCAGCACCAGGAAACTCAAGGCCAGCATCTTGATGGTCGGATGGCTGTCGACGAAGTCCGAGATCGGACCGGCTGCCACCATCATCACGCCGACCGCGATTATGATGGCCAGGATCATGATCTGCACGTCGTTGGCGAGGCCAACAGCGGTGATCACCGAATCGAGCGAGAACACGATGTCGAGCACGCCGATCTGAATGATGGTGCTGAAGAACTTGGCGTGACCGCCGCTCTTGTCACCGCTCTCCTCCAGCCCTTCCAGCGAGTGATGAATCTCCAGCGTGGACTTGGCGAGCAGGAACAGGCCACCGCCGATCAGAATGAAATCTCGCCCTGATAGATCGACACCCAACACTGTCAGCAGGGTGGCCTTGAGACGCATGATCCAGGTCAGCGCCAGCAGCAGCATGATGCGTGTCCCCATGGCGAGACCCAGACCGATGATGCGCCCGCGCTGACGCTGGGCGGGTGGCAGACGCCCGACCAGGATGGCGATGAAAATGATGTTGTCGATGCCGAGCACGATTTCGAGGCAGGTCAGGGTCGCGAGCGCGATCCAGGCTTCCGGCGAAGACAACCATTCCATCGTCAATCAAACCTCAGGCGACGGCGCGAGACGCGCACGGATCAGATCACACACTTCGCGCACCGCACCGGTGCCACCACCGGCCGTGCACACATAGTCAACCGCAAGACGCACCTCCAGCACGGCATCGGCCGGGCAGCAGGACAGGCCCACGACGCGCAGACCTTCAAGATCATTCACATCGTCGCCGATGTAGGCCATTTGCGCCGGGGCGACGCCCAAGCGCGGACCGTATTCGTCAAGCCACGCCAGCTTGTTCTTCACGCCCGCGAAATAATCAGTGATACCGAGTTTGCGCATGCGCGCACGCACCACCGCACTGGTTTCGGCCGTCACCACACAGACTCGCACACCGGCATCGCGCAGCATCAGCATGCCCTTGGCATCGCGGGTGTCGAATTTCTTCAGCGCTTCGCCACGGCCGTCGTAATACATGCCGCCGTCGGTGAGTGTGCCGTCCACATCGACTATCAGCAGACGGATGTCGTGTTCGGCGCTCACACGCGGTTTCAGCAGTGCTTCGACTAGCGGCCAGTCAGTCGGCTCATCGAGTTCGGCCGCACACTGCTCGTGCATCACATGCACGCCGATGCGGCCACCGAGACGCACGCCGGTTTGCGCCAGCAAGGCATGGCGGGTGAAATAGAACGCACCGTTCTCCATCACCGTACCGGCGAAATCCTGACGACGCGGACGCTGAGCGGGATCGTAGTTAAGTGGCTCACCATCGGGGCGCCAGAAGAAGCGCTTCAAGGCCACGCCCGTCAGTAGGGAATCCAGTTGTTCGCGTTCGAAGCGCGCGCGCGCGGCACGGAAGTCTTCAGCGCGGGTCAGCGGCGAGGTCGCCTGGATCAGACACAACACCTCGCATTCGACCTGCGCCGCCAATTCCAGCATCACCGACTCGCTGCTCGCGGTGTCCGTCGCATTGTCGGGATGGCGATCGATGACTGTGATGCGCGCGCCGAAGCGCGCGCGGGCATCATCGCGGATGGCGGCCGAGTCGGACGCCACATAGACCGCATCGAAACAATCCGACTCCAGCGCCGCCTCGAGACTCCAAGCGTAGAGCGGGCGCCCGGCGATGCTGCGCAGATTCTTGCCGGGTATGGATTTCGAGCCACCGCGTAGCGGCAGCAATGCCACCCAGCGCATCAGCGCAGATGCACGCCGGGCAGACGCTTCAACTTGGCGCGCTGCGGGGCTTCGATGTCGAGTATCGCGGTCGGCTTATAGGTCAGTGCGGTCGCCACCGCACGCACATCGCGCACCAGCTTGCGCAGACCATCGGGCTCGAGGGAAGCCGAATGATCGGTGCCCTTCCAAGTACGGTCGAGGGTGAAATGGCGTTCCACCCAGTTGGCACCCAAGGTCACCGCCCCGATGTCGACGGCGATACCCAAGTGATGACCGGAGAAACCGATGTCCTTGACGCGCGCGGCATAGAGTTCGCGCAGTCGCGCGACCTCGAGCAGACAGACTTGCTCGAAGGGCACCGGGTAACCGGAGGTGCAGGCGTACAGCACCACGCGTTTGTGCACATCGAGACGTTCCAATAGAGCAACGATCTCCTCCTGCTCGGCGGGTGTGGTCATGCCCATCGAGATATGAATCTCACCGGCGTAATCACGCGCCAGGAATTCCAACATTTCGAAATGCAGGTTGCAGGCCGACGGTACCTTCAGCATGGAGGGATTGAGCGCTGCCATTTCATGCGCCGAGTTCATGTCCCATACCGAGGTCGAATAGCCGATGCCGAATTCATTGCACCAGCGCGCGAGCTGGCGATGCTGGTCCGCATCGAACTCAAGAAATTCGCGGTGTGCGCCATAGGTCTCGCCATAGCTGTTAGCGGGATTGGGATGGGTCGCGTCGTATTCCTCGGCGGTCAGCAGCTCGCGGTTACAGCGCTTCTGAAATTTGACGAAGTCGGCCTTGGCGAAACGCGCTGCCGATTCGATCAAGTCGCGGGCGATGGCCATCTCGCCTTTGTGATTGCAGCCGATTTCGGCTACCACGCGTGGATGCGATCGCTGACTCACTGCCCTACTCCTTCATGCTTCGTGCTTCATGCTTGATGCGCGACGCATTCGTCGCGCGGATCTGCGCGGCACGCGACTCGGCGCTGCGGGTGGCGGCTTCGCGGTCGTGAACGTGAAATACATAGGGCGAACGGGCCTCGGCCCGCACGCCGCCAAAGCGCCCGAGTTGCGCGCCGAAGCGCGCGATACGCGCATTCACTTCGGTCACGGTCACACCCGGGAAGCGATGCGCATGATAAGCGGCACTGTTGCGATGGTGGAGCTTAAGGCCGTTAACGCGCTTGACCACGGTCCGGATGTTACCGGTCAGCCAGGCCTTGAGCCAAGGCAGCGGCGCCGGTCGGCGCGGCGCGCGGTCGGCATAGCCGCTCGCAATCAACACATCCAGCACCCGATCGCAGGCCAGCGGCCCGCAGGTCGCGGCCAAATGGCGGCCGAACAGGCGCTCGCGCACCGCGTCATCCACCAGGCCGCGCCGACCGTCGAGAATTTGCGCAAGGGTCTCGCGCACCGCGTCAGGCGTGCTTGCACAATGACTCAGGCCATTCGGCAAGTGGTAGTCAAAGGTCTCTGAAGTAACCGGCATATAGCTCACCGCCGGCGTATCGAGCACGCTGGCCTCGACCGCCGTGGTGCAGCCGTTATGCAGCAGCACCTTGGCCGCCATCAACCACGGCACCACATTGCCCTGATGAGCGACCTCGACCTGCGGACAGCCGGCCAGGATCTGGCGCCACACGTCATGGTTCTCGGACGGATGGGGACGCAGCACGATGCGCTGATCAGGGAACCAGCCGGCAAGCTTCGGCATGAGCGCACGGAAATGATCGTAGATGGCCTGCTGGTGGGCGGCCATGCCAGACGCGAACTCGACACCCATGCCGCGTCCGGTGCGACTCACATGGGGCTGACCCTGGGCGTCGCGCTCAATGAGATTGAGCGCTGGCACGAAGTTGTTCACGAACGAAAAATTGGTGTTGACCAGGATGAAGTCACCGTAGCGCTGCTTGAGCTCGGCCACCTCAGGCGCGAAATAGCCGCGCACTTCCGAGCGCAGCAGATCGATGCGCGGATTGCCAGTCACGTGCACCGGTGCGCCGCTGTAACCCGGATAGCTGGTGAAAAACTCGGCGTCATCCGCACCCCAGGCAAACAACTGATCGATGACCTTGAAGGTGTCTTCGGAGTAGCGCCACGCGTAGTACTCGGGCGAACGGTAGCGCACCAAACTCTCTTCGTCCCAGGCCACGATGTCGTGGCCCAAGCCGCGAATCAGCTTGAGCATGAGTTTGCTCAAACTACGCATGCTCTTGGCCAGGAACAGACCACGCGGCAAGGTCGGCATCGCGAAATTGATGTAAGTACGCGAACCGATGATCACCGGAAAGCCACGCTCGGCCGCGACGCAGGCCAACAGCAGTTTGGCATCGAGTTCGCGGACCTGGTTCTCGACCGGGATGATGAGGGTCGACGGGCTGACCGTCATGAGCGTGGCTTTGGTCTGGACATTGCGGAACGGAGCACGGGCAGCGCGGCATCGAGGCGCGCAGTTGACCTCAATTGCCGGCGCTTGGCAACCGCCAAGGCGCCATCGCGGCAGGGTGACGGCTGTGCCATCATCCTCGCCCACCACGACCGGACCAATCCCATGATCGACAACACCGTGCGCGACAACGACCAAGCCGCTTATTGGAACGAAGAAGGCGGTGAGCGCTGGGTGCGACACATCGACGGTGTCGAAGCGATGCTCGAGCCCTTGAGCACGCGCCTGCTGGAACGCGTGGCCGCCCAGGGCGGCGAGCGGGTGTTGGACATCGGCTGTGGTGGTGGCATCACCAGCGCCGCGCTTGCGCGCGCGGTCGGCGCCGGAGGTCAGGTCACCGGTCTCGATGTGTCGAAGGTCATCCTCGACGTTGCCCGTCAGCGTTATGCCGCCATCGCCAATCTCGAATTCCTGCTGTCCGATGCCAGCAGCCACGCCTTTGCGCCTGGCGCTTACGACGTCCTCACCTCACGCTTTGGCGTGATGTTCTTCCACGACCCACACACGGCCTTCGCCAATCTGCGCCGCGCGCTCACAGCTCGGGCACGCTTGTGCTTTACGTGCTGGCGCCGCCTGGATGAGAACCCGTGGATGGGCCTCGCCGCTGCTGCCGCCTTCAGCGTACTGCCGCCACCACCCAAGCCAGAACCAGGCGCGCCCGGGCCGTTCTCCTTCGCCAAGCGCGAACGCGTCATCGATATCCTGAGTTCAGCGGGCTTTGGCGGGATTGAATTCGAAGCGGTCGATCGACCGATCGATCTCGGCAGCGTGGATGAAGCGATGGCATGGCTGACGAATATGGGGCCGGCGGCGCAGCCCCTACAGGACGCGGGTGAAACCGATAGTGCTGCGGCACAGGCGGCGATGAGGAAGGCCCTGGGCGACGTCGCCAGCAACGGCCGAGTCGTGTTGAACGGCGCGACTTGGGTGGTCAGCGCACTAACGGTGTAGGCCCTCCGCTCTATCTCTCTATCTTTATCTTTGTCTGAGTCCCTCTTTCCACTGTGGGTCAGACTTCAGTCTGACATTCAAGACACTCCTAGGCTCAACGCCCTGGAAAGAAAATGTCAGACTGAAGTCTGACCCACAATCGAAAAGCCGAGGCACCTACCGCGCTAACGGCCCGCGCACCAACTGCCCTGGCAGATTGCCGGTCGGCATATTGTTTTCCAACAGCACCTCGCCATTGACGATGGACGTACTGATACCTCGCGCGGTCTGCTTCAGACGTTGCGCGCCGGCCGGCAGATCGTTGACCAGCTCCGGCATGTTCTGAGCGATGGTGTCGGGATCGAAGATCACCAGATCCGCATTCAAGCCTTCGCGCACCAGACCCCGATCGTAAAGTCCCCAGGCGGTGGCGGTGTCATGGGTGATGAGGCGCACCGCTTCTTCGAGCGTGAAGGCCTGCTTGTCGCGCACCCAGTGACTGAGCAAATGCGTCTGCAATGACGAATCCATGATCTGGGCCACATGTGCGCCGGAATCGGAGAAAGTCACCACGCTGCGCGGGTGCTTCATCATGGTCAGCACGTGGTCCTGATCTTCGTTAGCGAGCGGCTGACGGAAGAAGGCGTCGAGATCAGTTTCAAGTGCGATGTCGATCATCGCTTCGACACCGCTCACACCGCGCTGCCGAGCGACGTCCGACATCACCAACTCGTCGCCAATACCACGCATGTAATAGAACCAGTCCCACTCCGGCGGCCGCGCTTCGGCACCGACGATCTCCGGGCCGTTGTAAGGCGCGTTCGCGACTTCCACCAGCCGGCGCTTGATGGACGGATCGCGCAGCAAGGCAATCTGTTCATCCAGCGGCTTGGCGCGAATCTCACGCCACACATCCCAGGTATCAAAGGGCATGTGGGATTTGAATGACAGCAAGGTTGAGATCGAACGGCTGTGGGCCTGCACGAACATGCGGCCGCCAGCCGCGCATACGTCGTTGGCGAGCTGGTAATAGTCGGGCCACACATCGGGCGCGATGCGTATGCTCGGCATGCCGAAAGTAATAGGCACACCAGACTCGACGGCCAAGGTGGTCAGGCGTTCGAAATAATCTTTCTTGCGCCGCTCGCTGCGGCCCGGCGCTTCGCCCGCCAGTTCAAAAATGCCGGCACCGGTCGCGCCCATGGCGTTCACAATCGCGCGCACTTCCGACCAGTCGGCGATGCGGCTCGCGACCGGCCGGTCGTCGGCAGTCTGATGGTTATGGGTGCGTGAAGTCGAGAAGCCGATCGCGCCGGCGCGCCCCGCGTCCTGCACCTCGTGCTGCATGCGCTTCAATTCGTCGTTGGTCGCCTGTTCGCTGAAGGCGCGTTCGCCCATTACATAGGTGCGCAAGGCCGAGTGACCGATGTAACCGCCGTAGTTGATGCCCTTGGGCAGGCTATCGAGCACGTCGAGGTATTCGCGGAAGGTTTCCCAACGCCACTCGATGCCGGCCTTCATCGCGTCGCGCGACAGATCTTCAGCCCGTTCGAGATTGCGGAACACCATGTCGGCATCTTTCGCCGCGCAGGGCGCGAGCGTGAAACCGCAGTTGCCCATGATGACGGTGGTGACGCCGTGGTAGCAGGAACAGGAACCCAAAGGGTCCCAGAAGATCTGCGCATCCATGTGGGTGTGGCCGTCGACGAAGCCCGGTGAGACCACTTGGCCGCCGGCATCGATGCTGCGCTGCGCGCGCTCGTTGATGCGCCCGATCTTGACGATCTTGCCACCCGTCACGCCGACGTCCGCCGGAAAGCGCGGGCCACCGGAACCATCCACCACGAAGCCGTTCTTGATCACGAGGTCGTACATCGTCGCCACTCACTCTGCGAGAAACTTGAAGGAGATTAGCACACCGTCCGCCGCCCGCCGTCCAACCTTATGGGGGGTATTGCCGCGCCGTCGCCAGAGTCAGCGCCAAACCCCGTGCACTGTGTCTACAATTGCCCCACACCATTGCAGGAGATCTTGCGCATGCCGGCTTACAGCATCATCGATGTCGATACTCACGTCACCGAATCGGCCGATCTGTGGACCAGCCGTGTGCCGGCCCACATGCGCGACGCGGTACCGCAACTGGCCAAGGACAAACGCGGACGTCATCTGTGGTTTTTGAACGGCAAGCCCATCGCCAAGCTCGGTCTGTCGGCCACCGCCGGCGTCGGCGACATGAAAGATCCGCCGGATCACTACGACGACATGCATCCCGGTGCATATGATGCCAAGGCACGTCTGGCCTATATGGACGAGATGGGCATCTGGGCGATGGTCATGTATCCCAACGTCGGCGGCTTCGGCAGCCAAGTGTTTCTGCAACTTGGCGACCCGGATCTCAAGCTGACCTGTGTGAAGGTCTATAACGACTGGCAGAGCGAATGGGCCTCGGCCGATCCGCGCCGCCTGCTGCCCATCACCTCGACGCCGTTCTGGGATGTGAAGGCCGCCGTCGCCGAAATACGCCGCTGCGCGGCCATGGGCCACCGCGGCATTCTGTTCACCGGCGAACCGCAAGCTTTTGGTCAACCGGTGCTTGGCGACCCTTACTGGAACCCGCTGTGGGAAGCGGCCGTCGAACTCGAACTACCCGTCAGCTTTCACATCGGCTCGGGCAATATGGAATCCGGCCTGCAAGCCGAGAAAATGAAGGTCTATGGCCGCATGGCGGCCTTCACCGAAATCTCGGTGGCCTACTTCATGCGTAATGGCGTGCAGCTCGCCGATTTGCTGTTGTCAGGCGTGCTGGCGCGCTATCCGAGTATCAAGTTCGTCTCGGTGGAAAGCGGCATCGGCTGGATTCCGTTCTTGCTCGAAGCCCTGGACTACCAGTTCCTCGGCAACCGTGTGGCCGAAGAACGGCCTGATCTCGACATGCTGCCGTCGCAGTATTTCGCGCGTAATGTCTACGGCTGTTATTGGTTCGAACAGATCGCGCCGCGCCGACTGATAGACAAGGTCGGTGTCGACAATATTCTGTTCGAGACCGACTTCCCTCATCCCACTTCGCTGTATGGCAAGGATGTCCATGCGTGCATCGCCAGCGGGCTCGCCGAATGCGACGACGAGGTGCGACGCAAGATTCTGTGGAGTAACGGTCAGCAGCTCTACAAAGTGGTCGAACCCACAGCTGCGGACCTCGCCCGCATCTGAAGCTGGGCGCTGTGATGCCGCAAGTATTGGTCAGCAGCGCCTGTGTCGAATTTCGCGAGACACTGGCGCGCCACATCAAGGAGCTGAGCCGTGCCGACCCTGAACGCCACAGCGTCGAATGGTTCTTCCTGCGCTATCTGCGACGCGTGGCCAAGCGCGCCGAGGCGACAGCCAAAGCCAGCGAAGTGAGTGCTGCGATACGCGGCCTGATGCGCTTCTACGTCGATTCTATCGCCGCGAACTCGGCACTCACCGAGCGCTTCGAAGACGTGCTGGCCGCCCATCGCCACGCGCTGCGGGCCGAACATAGCCCGCAGTGACGGCCCAGCGCTAAACGGCAAGACGGTGCACCGCGCCGGCGGCGCGACGCAGTTCATCGAACAACGCCGCCAGCGGCACCGGCTTGCCGATGCCATAACCCTGTAGATAATCGATGCCGAGACGGGTCAGTACTTCGGCTTGTTGCGGTCCTTCGACGAATTCGGCGACGGTGACCTTGTCCATGATGCGCGCGACCTCGGCGATCGATCGCACCATCGCCTCGTCCAGTCGATCGACGGCGATATTGCGCACGAAGATGCCGTCGATCTTGATCACGTCTACTGGCAAGGCCTTGAGATAGGCAAAGGACGACAGGCCGCTGCCGAAATCATCCAACGCGAAACGGAAACCGCGCTGCTTGAGTTCGCCGACAAACTGCTGGGCATGGGCGATGCTTGCAATCGCGGCGGTCTCGGTGATCTCGAAACAGAACTTGGCCGGCGGCAGATGGTGGGCCGTGAACTGCTGTTCGATGAAGGACCGCAGTTCCTGATCGGCCAGCGACTGACCCGAGATATTGATCGAACAAGACTCGATCAGATCCAGGCAATCGCGATGGCTGGCAAACCATGCGCAGGTATGACGTATCACCCAGCGATCGATGCGTGGCGCCAGACCGAAGCGCTCAGCGGCCGGCAGGAACAGCCCAGGGGAGATCATCGCACCGCGATCGTCACGCATGCGCACCAGCACTTCGAGATGGGTGGGCGGTGCGTCGGGCCGGCTGCGCGTGGCGCGTATCGGCTGCGCGTGGAGTTCAAAGCGATCGTGTTCAAGGGCACGATTGATGACCGCCACTGAATCGACCTGCTGACGAAGACGATTCAATTCAGCGTCGTCCGGATCGAATTGATAGACCCGTCCGCGGCCCATTTCCTTGGCCGCGTAACAAGCCGCATCGGCCGCCTTCATGACGCTCGCCGCGCTGGAATCGGGGCACAACAACGCCACCAGGCCAATACTCACGCCAGCATTGAAGAACTTGTCTTCCCAGGCGAAGCGATGGGCTTCGATGGCCTTGCACAGCTTGTCGGCGATGGCGGCGGCCTGAGCGCGCGTGCAGTGTTCGAGCAGCACCGCGAATTCGTCAGCGCCAAGTCGCGCGACGGCGTCATGCTTGCGCACGTGCTCGCGTAGTACACCCGCCACCTGGCGCAGCATGGCATCACCGGCTTCATGACCACAGGCGTCGTTAATGAGCTTGAAGCTGTCGAGGTCGAGATACAACACCGCGTGCTGGGTGGAATCGATGCGGATAGCATCCAGCGCGCGCTTGAGTCGAATCTCGAACTCGTGCCGATTGAGCAATTCCGTCAGTTCGTCATGGGTCGCCTGATAGGCAAGACGGTCGGCCATGATGCGGGTGGTGGTGACATCCTGAATCTGCACGATGGCGCGCACGCCACCTTCAGTGGAACGCGGGATCGGTGAAGCCGATACCATCACCCACAATGGCGCGCCATGACTCGAGGACTGACGGGTCTCGAGACAGAACTGGTTGATGCGCCCGTTTAGCAGCGCATTGAAACGCTCGGCGAGACGTGCGCCGTCGACCGCATCGGCCAGTGCCCAGAACGGCCGACGCGTCCAGTAGTCGGCGCTCGTCCCATAGATACCTTCGGTGACGCGGTTGGCGTGCACCACCGCACCATCGGCGTCGATCAGCAGCATGCCTATCGGCGCATTGTGAAACGCACTGGCGAAACGTGCCTCGGTCTGTTGCAACGCCGAGGCGAGTTCCGCCGAGCGATTGAAATGGCGACTGTAATGACGTCCGGCCGACAGCAGAGCCACGCCGAACAATACCGACATCAAAGCCAAGGTTCGGTACACACCGCTATCGTGTAGCGCGCACCACAGCGAGATCGGAATCAACATCAGGGGCACGTAGAGCCGATAGCTGTCCAGCACCGGCGAGAGATGCACGATGCCGCCGGCACACAGACCCGCCAGCACCAGCACCACCAGGAACTGATGCTCTAGAGGCACGCCCTTCATCAACAGCAGCGCGCCGACGCCCCACACCAGACCGGTGAGGGCGATCAGCCCGCTGAAGCTGCTCTCGGCGCGAGCCACCGGCTCGCGCGTGGCGCTGGCCAGGAATTGCGCGCGCTGATGCATGCGTAACATGCCGAGCATGCCGAGCGTGACATACCACATCAACAGGGAACCGTGATTGCCATAGGGCCACCACAGACACAGCAACAAGGTCGCGAGCGCCAGGTTGACGGTGAAGCCGAGCAGCGTCTGCTCATGGACATAACGCAGCCGCAATTCGCGCAAGGCGGTCTGCGCGGCGTCGCTCGGTGTGTATTCGAGCGCGGACAGGAAGCTCTGGGCAGGGGCCGATAGCATGGGCATTAAGTCCGGTAGGGTGCGCGGCTCGCGACGTTCACAAGGCCGCAACGTGCGGCTCGAACCGGTGTGTATCGATGGTGCATAAACCCTCCGTCAACGCACCGGCACGATCACTTCCCTGGACAGACTGCTCTGCGGGCTTGCCAGCGCTTATGAGGGTAGCGGGACCCACAGAGTCATTCTTTAGTTTTCGCGTGCCGGACGGCGGCCACGCGGCATGCCCACGTTACAATGGCGCATGACCCGACTCCTCGCCCACTATCAGGTCGGTGGCCCGGCCGCCGACATCGAAGCCCGCGCTGCCGCACTGGCCCTGGAACAAAGCATCGAGATGCCGCTGACAGCGGTGACTAGCGCCTATGTGCGTGAGCAGGTGGTGGCGAGGGTCGAGCGCATCACGCCCCTTGGCCAACACCACCAGGTCACACTGGCGATTGCCACCGCCACCGTCGGTCGTGACATCGGTCAGCTCATGAATATGTTGTTCGGCAACTGCTCGCTACAGGACGACGTGATGCTGTGCGATGTCGAGCTACCGGCCGAGCTGGTCGCCAGCTGGCGCGGTCCACGTCATGGCCTGGATGGCCTGCGCGCACTGGTCGGCGCCGGTCGTCGCGCCCTGACCATGACCGCGCTGAAACCCCAGGGCCTGCCGCCGTCCGAACTCGCGCAACTGGCCGCGACCTTCGCCGCCGCTGGCCTCGACATCATCAAGGACGATCACGGCATCGCCGATCAGGATTACGCACCGTTCGCCGCGCGTGTGGTGGCCTGCCAGCGTGCGGTCATGCAGGCCAACGCTCGCACGGGC
>JAYWAC010000345.1:0-3018 GCA_043782755.1 Pseudomonadota bacterium
TAGATCAGAGAGCAGCATGGTCGTCGATCATCTATCTCTTTGTTCGACCACCACTTCTGTGGAAATTACGTGGGGATATCTCAGAGTCTGACCCACAACCAACAATGCGCGTGCTCCTCCCCCCGCTATTGCCGCCCCCTCCCGCACGGGCTATGTTCGCCTCTCGCACATGTAAGGGGAGTGACATGGTCGCGCAACGCCACTTGAAGATATTTGCGCTCGCGCTGTTCACGCTGTGCGGTCCTGCGAGCTACGCCAGCGACGACGGCATGGGCGATCTGCATCCCATCGCTGACAACGAGTGGAATCGCGCCCACGCTCAGCATCTGCTTGAACGCGCCGGCTTCGGTGGCACACCACGCGAAATCGACAAGCTCGCGCATATGACGCCGCGTCAGGCAGTGCGTTACCTGGTCTATTTCGAAGGTGTCGACCCGCAAGCGATAAAGGCTCAACCTGCCTTTGAAGAATCGGGCATCTTCGACCCCGGTCTCGATCCCTTCCCGCCGAGTCGCCCAGCCACTACTGAACTGGCCAAGGCCAAGGGCGAAGCCTTGGGCGTGAAGGTCAAGGCCAGCGGCAATCGTCCGCTGCAACCGGTAGCCGACAAATTTTTCTACTGGCTGCGCGCCAGCCGTCTCGAGACAGATCGCGTCGCCTACTGGTGGGCGAATCGCATGGTCTCCTCACCGACGCCGCTCAAGGAAAAGATGGCGGTGTTCTGGCATGGACATTTCACCAGCAGTGAAGAGAAGGTGCGCGACTATCGCAAGATGCAGCGCCAGTTGCAGCTTTTCCAGACGCAAGGCCTCGGCAATTTCCGCACGCTCCTGCTGGGCGCGGCGCAGGACCCGGCCATGCTCACCTACCTCGATGCCGGTGTGAACGTCAAAGGCTCGCCGAACGAAAACTTCGCGCGCGAGATCATGGAAATGTTCACCATGGGCGTCGGCAACTACAGCGAGCACGATATCCGCGAAGCCGCGCGCGCCTTCACCGGCTGGTATTTCACGGGCCTCGATTTCAAGATCGACGCCGCCAAGCACGACGACGGTGAGAAGGAATTCTTAGGGCAACGCGGCAACTTCGATGGCGTGCAAGTCATCGACCACATCCTCGCCCACCCCGCGACCTCGGCCTATATCGCGGCGCGCCTCTATCGCTATTTCGTGCGCGACGATCTGTCACCCGAACTCAAGACCGCACTCGCCGAACGCTTGAAGGCCGGCAACTACGACATCGCTGCCTTCCTCGAAACCGTCTTCCTGTCACGCGACTTCTACAGCCCGGCCTCGGTCGCGACGCGCATCAAGAGTCCGGTAGAGCTGGTCATCTCCACCTATCACAAGCTGGGTCTTGCCACCGTGCCCGGCGCGCCGGACTTCAATCTGTTGACCGAATCCTTGGGCCAACGCCTCATGCATCCGCCGACGGTCGCCGGCTGGAGTTATGGACGCAGCTGGGTCACGCCGAGTCTGTTGATCGAACGCGGCAATTTCGCACTCGATGTGATGTTCCCCGACATCGAGTTCATCCCCGCCGACCGCTATCCGGTCTATCCCACCGGTGACGAGATTCGCCAGGTGCATGAGCGCATCCGTGCCGGCATGGACATGACCGCCGCCACCGCGCCGGTCGCCAAGGACGGCGGCAGTGACATGATGGCGATGTCCAATCAAGTTGAACACGCCGAGGAATTCAACACGCGTTACGCCAGCTATCGCGGCTGGCAGATGGCCATCGAACGGGTCAAACCGATACCGCGCGACGCGCCGCGCGTCGAGCTGACACGCATGGTGACCGCCAACGAACTCGCCACACCGGCGGCGGTGGTGGATTACTTCACGGCACGCTTTCTGTCGGTGCCGCTCGATGCGGCCACACGCCAGAAGCTGATCGAGAGCTTCACCGCCGAGCTCGGCACCAGCGATGTGCTGGCCGCCACGACTTATATGGAAGACCCGCTGCGCGTGCTGCTGCACCTGTTGCTGAGCCGCCCCGAGTATCAATTAGGGTGAGGAACGACATCATGATGAATCGCCGCCAACTGCTCGCCCGTCTGACTGCGCTTGGTGGCACTGGTCTGGTGGCCGGCGCCGTGCCGTCCATCTTCCAGAATGCGCTGGCCGCCGACAACGCGGCCAACGATCGCATCCTGGTGGTGTTTGAAATGTCGGGTGGCAACGATGGCTTGAATACCATCGTGCCCTATGCCGACGATACCTATTACAAGTTACGCCCGCACATCGGCATCAAAAAAGACAAGCTGCTCAAGTTCGACGATCATTACGGCTTCAATCCCGGCATGCTGGGTATGCAGCGTTTATGGAATGACGGTCGTCTCGCCATCGTGCACGGCGCGGGTTACGCACAGCCGTCTTTTTCCCATTTCACGTCGATGGCCTATTGGCACACTGCCGCACCGAACTCCGGCGACGAATACGGCTGGTGCGGACGACTGGCCGATACCATGGCGCCCAAACCGGTGCCTAATTACCTTGTCAATGTCGATACCACCCAGAGTCTCGCGGTGCGCAGCCGCGTACACACGCCAGTGGTATTCGACGAACCGGAACGTTTTCAGCGCTTGGGTATGAAGCAGGAAAAGGCGATGTTGGATTATGTCGCCACGCCGGGCACTGGCAATGCCAGTCTCGACTATCTCGACCAGGTGGCACGCAGCGCCGACGAGGCCTCGCAGCTGGTGCGCGACGCCTGGACGAAATACAAGACGCCGGTAGACTATGGCATCGCACCGGCGCAACTGCCCAAGGTCGCGGCCTGTATCGCCGCCGGTCTGCCCGCGCGCATCTACTATCTCGCGTTCCGCAACAACGCTTTCGACACCCATGTGCAACAGCCCGATCTGCATCAACGTCTGTTGAGTTACGTGGCCGATGCCATCCATGGCTTTCAACGTGATCTGGAACGTATCGGCCAGGCCGATCGCGTGACCACCATGATCTTCTCCGAGTTTGGTCGGCGCGCGCCGGAGAACACCAATCTCGGCACCGATCA